>DNLZ01000302.1:8147-13156 GCA_003488325.1 Planctomycetaceae bacterium | reverse complement strand
GCGGATCGCGTCGATCCGCGCCGCGACGAGCGGCCTGTCGGGCACGGCGAAGGGCAGACGCGTGATGATCACCGTCACGAGCTGCTCGCCGGGAAGATCGATCCCCTGCCAGAAGCCGTCGGTGCCGAGGAGGATGCTCGCGGGACCGGCACGGAACGCCTCGAGCATCCGCGAGCGCGGCAGCCCGTCGGCCTGGCTCACCAGCCGGAAATTGCGGCGCACGCACCAGCCCGCGAGCGCGTCGGTCGCCTTGCGCAACGATGCATGGCTCGTGAAGAGCACGAGCGCCCGCCCCTCGCTGCGCGACGCGTAACGACGGATCATCGCCGCCACCGCGTCGTCGTAGGCCTCGCGCTCGGAGGGGTCGGGCAGACGATCGACGAGCACGAGCCGCGCCTGCCGCGCGTAGTCGAAGGGACTGCCGAGGCGCCGCGTCAGGGCCGCGTCGATGCCGAGACGTCGCTGCACATAGCCGAAACCGCCGCGGCCATCCTCGGCCCCGCCCGCATCGCTCGGGTGGGCCGGCGAGGCCACCGAGAGCGTGGCGCTCGTCAGCACGACGGTGCCCACCCGCTCGAAGAGCTCGCGACGCAGCGTCGCCCCGACGTCGATCGGCGCGCTCGAGAGCGTGACCCGCTCCCGACCCCGCCGCGACCGCTGCGACTCGACCCACCACACGCTCCCCGGATCACGCTGCGTCAGCCACGCGTCGAGCGCGGCGGCGTGCGTCGCGAGCCGGTCGGCCAGCGCGTGGAAATCGTGTCGCTCGGTCTCGGACGAGATCCCGTCGCCTGCGACCCGCAGCCTCCGCGCGAGCGCCTCGAGGGGTGCGCCGAGCGAGTTGGACACGAGGCCCGGGGCGGTCACGCGCCACGGTGGCTCACCGCGGGCCGACACCGCCGCCGTCACGGCCGCGAAGAAGTCTTCGGCCGCACGACGGCAGCGACGCACGTCGGCCTCGAGGTCGTCGAGCCCGTAGTGCGCGAGCAGCCCGCGGCCGGTCCGCTCGCTGGCAAGCTTCGAGAGCACCCGCTCGATCCCGCCGCTCGATACGCCCAGGCCCAGGTGATCACCCGCGACCGTCTCGACCATGTGGGCCTCGTCGAAGACGACGACGTCGTGATCGGGAAGCAGGCTGGCTCCGGCGCGCACGAGCGCGAGATGCGAGAAGTAAAGCGCGTGGTTGACGACGAGCAGCTGGGCGCGGGCCATGCGACGCCGGGCGGCGTAGTAAAAGCACTCGGCATGGTTGGGGCAGGCGCGGCCCATGCAGTTGCCTGCGTCGCTCGCCACCTCGTCCCAGACCGCGTCGTGGGGTGCGTCCGGCAGGTCGGCGAGCGACCCGTCGGTCGTCTCGCGGGCCCACGCGCCGAGCGCGATCAGCTCGCCCCGCTCGCCCGCGTCGGGAAACAGGCTGCCCGATCGTTCGAGCGCCACGGCGAGTCGGCGGCGACTCAGGTAGTTGCTCCGCCCCTTCACGAGCACCGCGGAGAACTCGCGGGGCATGACCGACGCCACGAGCGGGATGTCCTTCGTGACGAGCTGTTCCTGCAGCGCGATGGTGTGCGTGGCGATCACCACCCGCCGCGGCCTCCGTCCCCCTCCCGGTGCCGGCCGCAGGAGCGCCTCGTCGGCCGGCTCGTCGTCGCATCCGATCGCGGCGTCGTCCTCCTGATCGGCCGTGGCCGCGAGCACGGCGGGCACGAGGTAGGCGAGGCTCTTTCCCACGCCGGTGCCCGCCTCGATGACGGCGTGCCTGCGGGAGGCGATCGCCTCGGCCACAATGCGGGCCATGTCGAGTTGCTGCGGACGCGACTCCCACCCCGGGAGCCGGGCAGCGAGGCGACCGCCGGGCGCGAGCACGTCGTCGAGGGTGGACATGTGCGGAGTGTAGCGGTCGCGCCGTCGCGCGCACCGTGGTGCAGACCCTTCCCTCCGCTCGCCATGACGGTCCGCGGGGCGTACGCTTGCAGGCCGTCGTTCGCGCATCCCGGGACCGCATCGTGCCCCCCGCCAGCACCCCGCCCGACCATCCACCGCGTGCAGCGAAGGCGTGGGGCGGCGTCTTCCGCGAGCCGACCGACCAGCGGGTCGAACGCTTCACGGAGAGCGTGTCGTTCGACCGCCGGCTCGCCGACGACGACATCGACGGGTCGATCGCCCACACGCGGATGCTGGCCGCGACCGGCCTCGTCTCCGTTTCCGAGGCCGATGCGATCACCCAGGCCCTCGAGGAGATCCGCGCCGACATCCGGGCCGGGCGCTTCGAGTTCACCGTCTCGCGCGAGGATATCCACCTGCACATCGAGGCCGCGCTCACGGCGCGGCTCGGCGACACCGGCCGCAAGCTGCACACCGCGCGGAGCCGCAATGACCAGGTGGCGACCGATCTGCGTCTCCACTGCCGGCGCGCGATCGACCGGCTCGACGCCGGGCTCGCGGAGGTGCAGCGTGCCTTCGTCGGCTTCGCCGAACGCGAGGACGGCGTCGTGATTCCCGGCTACACGCACCTGCGCCGGGCCCAGCCGGTGCTCGCCGCACACCAGCTCCTCTGCTGGTGCGAGCGGCTGCAGCGCGACCGCGACCGTCTGGCCGACTGCCGGCGACGCACGAACGTGCTGCCGCTCGGCTCCGGGGCCCTCGCTGGGACGAGCCTGCCGATCGATCGTGAGCACGTGCGGGTCTCGCTCGGGTTCGACGCCGTCGCCGCCAACAGCATCGATGCGGCGAGCGATCGCGACTTCGCCTGCGAGCTCGCCTTCGTCGTGGCGCTCGCCGGCGTGCATCTCTCCCAGTGGGCCGAGGAGTGGATCCTCTGGAGCACCGAGGAGTTCGGCTTCCTGCGCCTCCCGGAGACGTTCTGCACCGGCAGTTCGATCATGCCGCAGAAGATCAACCCCGACGTGCTCGAGCTCGTGCGCGGCAAGTCGGCGCGGACCATCGGCAACCTGCAGGCGTTGCTCGTGCTGCTCAAGGGGCTGCCGACGGCCTACAACCGCGACCTGCAGGAGGACAAGCAGCCGCTCTTCGATTCGATCGACACACTCGAGGCCGTGGTGGGCATCGCGGCGCCGCTCATCGCCGGCACGCGGTTCGATCGCGAACGCGTCCGCTCGGGTCTCGAACGCGGTCACCTCGACGCGACGAGCCTCATGGAGGCGCTCATCGCCGACGGCGTGCCGCAGCGCACCGCGCACGAGACGGTCGGGCACCTCGTGCGCGAGGCGCTCTCGCACGGCATCGCGCTCGGGGAACTGTCCGACGTCCAGTGCACGCGGCATCACCCCGGGTGGCATCCGGGGCTCCGTTCGGCGCTCGGTGCCGCCCGGGCCGTGGAACGGATGCGGAGCGCCGGTTCCACCGCCCCTGCCTCCGTCGCCGAGCAGGTCGCTGCCTGGCGGGACCGGCTGGGGCCATCGTCGTAACGTCCGTTTGCATGGGCGGTTACGGCTGGAGGGGATCGACCGGCCGACGGCCAAAACCGGTCCTGCTCGTCAATGGCACCCCACCGACCGATCTAGTATTATGGTTGTGTGTTTCTTCACCCGGAGAGATCCATCATGAAGAGTCTCGGCAACGGCGTGGATCGACGTGGCTTTCTGACGGTCGGAGCCATCGGCGGGCTGGGGCTCTCCCTGGGTGACTACTTCCGCATGCAGGCGGCCCATGCCGCCGAAGGCGAACCCGCCCGCGAGGGCGTCGCGAAGTCGGTCATCTACATCTATCTCCCCGGCGGCTATGCCCACCAGGAGACGTTCGATCCCAAGCCGTTCGCGCCGGCCGAGTACCGCGGCCCACTCGGCAGCATCGAGACGGTGCTTCCCGGCGTGCGGTTCGGCGAGGTGCTGCCGCACACGGCGAAGATCGCGGACAAACTCGCGATCTGCCGGTCGATGACGCATGGCGAGGCCGCCCACGAGCGCGGCACGCACAACATGTTCACCGGCTACCGCCCGAGCCCGGCGCTCCAGTACCCGAGCTTCGGGTCGGTGATCTCGCACGAGTTCGGTCCGCGCGAGAACCTGCCTCCGTACGTGTGCATTCCCGGGCAGCCCAACGAGTTCGCCGGGTCCGGCTATCTCAGTTCGGCCTACTCGGCGTTCAGTCTCGGCTCCGACCCGGCCGACCCCAACTTCAGGGTGCGCGACCTCAATCTTCCGACGGGGATCGACGCGGCGCGGTTCGACAAGCGTCGCCGGATGCTCGACGTGGTGAACGCGCACTTCCGCGACAAGGAGAAGAGCGACTCGCTCGACGCGCTCGACTCGTTCTACCAGCGGGCCTACGGCCTCATCAGTTCCGCCAAGGCGCAGGAGGCGTTCGATCTCAAGAAGGAGTCGGACGAGATCAAGAACGAGTATGGCAAGAATCAGGCGGGCATGCGGATGCTGCTGGCCCGCAGGCTCGTGGAGTCGGGCGTGCGGTTCGTCACGCTCACCTACGGCGGCTGGGACCACCACGACAACATCGCGGGCGCCATGCGGGGTCAGGCTCCGGCGTTCGATCAGGGCTTCGCGACACTCATTCGCGACCTCGACCGCCGCGGGCTGCTCGCCTCGACGCTCGTCTGCGTGGGCACGGAGTTCGGCCGCACGCCGAAGATCAACCCGACGGCCGGCCGGGACCACTGGCCGAAGGTCTTTTCGATCGTGATGGCCGGTGGCGGCATCAAGGGTGGGATCGTCTACGGCTCGAGCAACGCGACGGCGAGCGAGCCCGAGGACGACCCGCTGACGGTCGAGGATTGGGCGACCACCATCTACGACCGCCTGGGCATCAATGCCCGGAAGGAACTGATGGCGCCGGGTGCCCGCCCGATCGAGATCGTCGATGGCGGCCAGGTCCGCCCGCAGCTGATCGTCTGACCTCGCCCTGCTCGTCTGTCCGCTTCCCATGCTTCCTCATGTCGTCATGGGCGCCCGCCTGCGTGGTGCAACCCACGCACATCCCACCCGGCTCAGGAGTTTTCACATGTCCTCTGGCCGCGTTCGCTCGGTGCTGCGCCTTGC
>DNLZ01000302.1:0-7780 GCA_003488325.1 Planctomycetaceae bacterium | reverse complement strand
TTCCCGCGGCTCAACACGATCCTCCCCCGCGGGGTGCAGCGCGGCGGCGACCGAGAGGTCGTGTTCAGCGGCGAGCGGCTCGGTGACGCGGCGGAGATTCTCCTCTACGGCACCGACGGCATCGCGGTGAAATCGATCGAGCCGATCGACGCCAACTCGTTCAAGGCCGTGCTGCACGTGCCGGAGACCTGTCCGGCGGGTGAGCAGATCGTGCAGGTCCGCACGCGCTCGGGCATCTCCGACTACCGCACGCTCTGGATCGGAAGCCTGCCGATCGTCGACGAGAAGGAGCCCAACAACGCCGTCGGCGAGCCCCAGATGATCCCGCTCGGCACGACCGTGCACGGCATCGTCACCAACGAGGATCTCGACCACTTCGGCGTGGATCTCGAGAAGGGCGGACGGCTGTCGGTGGAGATCGAGGGGCTGCGGCTCGGCAGCCATCGCTTTGATCCGTTCATCGCGATCCTCGACGCGAACGGCCGCGAACTCGCCGCCGTGGACGACTCGCCGACCGTCCTTCAGGACGGCATCCTGAGCATCGTCTCGCCCGAGGGCGGCCGTCATGTCGTCCTCGTCCGCGAGGCCTCGTACGGCGGCGACGGCAACTCACGGTATCGCCTGCACGTCGGGGCGTTCCCGCGCCCGACCGCGGTCTATCCCGCCGGAGGCAAGGCCGGCGAGAAGGTGGCCGTGACGTTCCTCGGCGATGCCGCCGGACCGATCGCGCAGGAGGTGACGGTGCCGGCCGGCCCGATCGCCGGCGACACCAGGATCTTCGCGAGCGACGCCCGCGGACTCGCGCCGACGGGCCTCCCCTTCCGGATCTCGTCGCTCGGCAACGCCCTCGAGCAGGAGCCGAACGACGAGGTCGGCGCGGCCACGTCGGGCGACGTGTCGCTCGCCTTCAACGGGGTGATCGAGAAGCCGGGCGATGTCGACCACTTCCGGTTCGGTGCGAAGAAGGGTCAGGTGCTGCAGGTGGAGTGCCTCGCACGGCGGCTGCGTTCCGGGCTCGACCCGGTCGTCAACGTGCTGCGGGTCAACGGACAGAACCTCGCCGGCAACGACGACGCCCGCGGTCCGGATTCCGCCTTCGCCTTCACCGCGCCGGAGGACGGCGAATACGTCGTCCGCGTCACCGACCACCTGCGGCGCGGCCGTCCCGACTTCATCTATCGCGTGGAACTGCTGCCGCCCGCGCCGTCGCTGGCGCTCTCGATTCCGCGGATCGACCGCTACTCGCAGACGAGGCAGACCGTCTTCGTCCCCCGTGGCAATCGCTACGCGGTGCTCGTCAACGCGACGCGCCAGGGATTCGACGGCGACCTCCTCCTCGACGGCAGCACGCTGCCCCCGGGCATCACGATGACCGCGCCGCCGTTCAAGGCGGGGAAGACGCAGGTGCCGGTCGTGTTCGAGGCCGCCGCCGATGCGGCCGTCGGTGGTGCGCTCGTCGCCTTCGAGGCCAGACAGGTGACGGAGGCCGATCCCGAGGGCAAGCAGGGGATCCGTGGTCGCTTCAAGAACCTCGCCGATCTCGTGCTCGGCGAGCCCAACAACTCCGTCCACTACAGCGGCGAGGTCGAGAAGCTCGCGGTCGCCGTGATCGACGAGGTGCCGTTCCGCATCGAGATCGTGCAGCCCAAGGCGCCGATCGTGCGTCGCGGAAGCATGGACCTGAAGGTGGTGGTGAAGCGCGGCGAGGGCTTCGCCCAGCCGATCACCGTCGAGTTTCCGTTTCGGCCCGGCGGCGTGTCGGCCAATCCCTCGATCACCATCCCGCCGGACGCCTCGGAGGCCGTCTACCAGCTCAGTGCCAACGACAAGGCCGACGTCGGCCAGTGGCCCATCTACGTGCTCGCCTCGGCAGACGTGGGTGGAACGGCGTGGGTCGCGTCACCGATGGCGACGCTCGAGGTCGCGGAGCCGTACACCGAAGCCAAGCTCGCCCGATCGTCGTGTGAACAGGGCACGGTGGCCCAGGTGGCCTGCACGTTGACCCAGGTGAAGCCGTTCGAGGGCGAGGCCGTCGCGCGGCTGCTCGGCCTGCCGCCCGAGGCGACGGCGCCGGAGCTGAAGTTCACCAAGGACTCGACGGATCTCGTCTTCCAGGTCGCCACGACGGCGAAGAGTCCGCCGGGCAATCACAAGTCGGTGTTCGTCGAGATCGTGACACCGGTCAACGGCGAGACGGTGCGGATGGCGGGCGGCGGCGCGGAGCTGCAGATCGCCACGCCTTCGCCGGCGGCCGCACAGGCCGCAGCGCCCACACAACCGGCCGCCAAGCCGCTTTCCAGGCTCGAGAAACTCCGGCAGCAGGCCACGTCGGCCTCTCCGGCACCGTAGGGTTTTCATGCTCAGGGGATCCGTCGCCATGCCTTCGACCATGTCCCGTGCCCTCACGTCGCGCGACGGCCTCCGCCGATCGCACCGATCCGGGACCCCCACGCGTCTCATCCGTCTGTCGATGGGAGCCTGGTGCGGCGTGCTCGCCGTCGCGTCGACCGGCCCGCTGTTCGCGGCCGCCACCTCGCAGCCCGGGCTGCACGTCTACCCGCCATCCATCCACCTCGCCACAGCCCGCGACCGCCAGTCGTTCGTCGTGCAGGTGGTCCAGCCCGACGGCCTCACCCGGGACGTCACCGCCGAGGCGACCGTGGCCATCGCGGACGCCGCCAAGGCGCGTCTCGACCGCAACGTCCTCCTGCCGGTCGCCGACGGCGACACGCAGCTCTCCGTCACGTTCGGCGGACAGTCCGTCTCCGTTCCCGTTCACGTCGAGCGCGCCACCGAGCGACCTGATCTCAGCTTCAGACTCGACGTGCTGCCGGTCTTCATGCGGGCCGGGTGCAACTCCGGCGCCTGCCACGGCGCCTCCCGGGGCAAGGACGGCTTCCGGATGTCGCTCTTCGGCTTCGATCCCGCGTCCGACTACACCCGCATCACCCGCGAGTTCGCCGACCGACGCATCAATCGCGCGCTCGTGGAGGAGAGCCTGCTCCTGACCAAGGCGACCAACGCGGTCGCCCACGGCGGCGGCGCCCGCATCAAGGCCCACGACGAGTACTACGAGACGCTCGCAAAGTGGATCGAGGCGGGAGCCAAGGACGATCCGGGGCCCACGCCCGCCGTCGTGGCGGTCGAGATCCTCCCTCCGGAGGCGGTGCTCGACGGGCCCGGCGCGACCCAGCAGTTCACCGTGCGCGCCCGCTACGCCGACGGAACCGATCGCGACGTCACGTCCCTCACGGTCCTGTCGAGCAGCAACGACAACGCCGCCACCGTCGACCCCTCCGGTCGCCTCGTGGCCGCCAATCGCGGTGAGGCGTTCATCATGGCCCGCTTCGAGACGCACACCGTCGGGGCGCACGTCATCACCCTGCCCAAGGCGCTCGCCTTCGAGTGGTCCAACCCTCCCGCCGCGAACGTCGTCGACGAGCTCGTGCACGCGAAGCTCCGCAAGCTGCGCATGAATCCCTCGCCGGTCTGCACGGATGCCGAGTTTCTCCGTCGGGCGAGCGTGGACATCTGCGGTGTGCTCCCGACGTCCGACGAGTACCGCTCATTCGTCTCGAGCCAGGACCCGGAGAAGCGCCGGCACCTCATCGACCAGCTTCTCGAGCGGCGCGAGTTCACCGACATGTGGGTGATGAAGTGGTCTGAGCTGCTCATGATCCGCACCGTCGCCAACCAGGTGAGCTACAAGGCGATGCTGCTCTACTACGACTGGTTGCAGGATCGCATCGAGGCGAACACTCCGATCGATCAGCTCGTGCGTGAGCTCCTCACCGCGCAGGGCGGCACGTTCACCGACCCGGCCACCAACTATTTCCAGCACGAGCGCGACACGCTCAAGACCGCGGAGAACATCGCCCAGGTGTTCATGGGCATGCGGATTCAGTGCGCCCAGTGCCACAACCATCCGTTCGACCGCTGGACGATGGACGACTACTACGGATTCGCCGCCTTCTTCTCGCAGATCGGCCGGAAGCGCGCCGAGGACCCGCGCGAGACGGTCGTCTTCAACTCGGCGTCGGGCGAGGTGAAGCACCCGGTCGGAGGCCGCAACGTCGCGCCCAAGTTCCTCGGCGGCGAGGCTCCCGATTTTGCCAGTGCCGAGCACGCTGGCCGGGACCGTCGCGCGGTGCTCGCCGACTGGCTCGCCTCCCCGCGCAACGAGCACTTCGGTCGCAACCTCGTGAACATCGTCTGGGCCCACTTCTTCGGCCGCGGGATCGTCGACGAGGTCGACGACGTCCGTGTGAGCAACCCGCCGGTGAACGCGGATCTCCTCGACACGCTCGCCAAGCGGTTCGTGGAGTCGAAGTACGACTTCAAGCAGCTCGTGCGCGAGATCTGCAACTCCAATGCCTACCAGCGATCGACGCAGGCCAACGAGACGAACGCCGACGATCAGACGAACTTCTCGCGGGCCACGCTGCGGCGCATCCGTGCGGAGGTGCTGCTCGACATGGTGAGCGCCACGACGCAGACGCCGGACAAGTTCCGCGGCCTGCCGCTCGGCGCACGGGCGGTGCAGATCGCCGACGGCAACACGTCCAACTACTTCCTGAGCACGTTCGGACGCGCCTCACGGGCCACCGCCTGCTCATGCGAGGTCCGCATGGAACCGAACCTCTCGCAGGCGCTGCACCTGCTCAACGGCGACACGCTCCACCAGAAGATCGCGCAGGGCGCGGTGGTGAAGAAGATGCTCGACGCCGGCCGCACGCCCGAGCAGGTCGTCGAGGAACTCTACCTGCGCACGCTCACCCGTCCGCCGACCGACGCCGAAAAGCAGGGGCTTTTGGCGCTCGTGCCGCAGCCCGCTCCGGCCAAGGAGGGAGAGGCTCCGAAGCCGCCCGATCCCGCGGCCGTGCGGGAGGCGCTCGAGGACGGGTTTTGGGCGGTCCTCAATTCCCGTGAATTCGTCTTCAATCACTGATCGACGGCTCCCGTCGCCCCCCAACCATGATCCCCCACTTCGCCGCACGTGAGCGCCTCGCCGTCCACCTCGCGGGCCCGGCCCTGGCGGCCCTGCTCGTGCAGGGTCTTGCCGCAGACCCAGTCATGGCCGCCGACGCACCCGCGAAGATGACCTTCGTCGACCACGCCCTGCCGGTGCTCCGCCAGCGGTGCGGGTCGTGTCACAACGCGGACAAGAAGACGGCCGGCCTCGATGTCACGACCTACGCCGGCATCATGGCCGGGGGTGGTTCGGGCGAGGTGATCACCGCCGGCGACTCTTCGCAGAGCTACCTCTATCGCGTCGTCACGCACGAGGACGAGCCGAAGATGCCGCCGGACAGCCCGCCGATCCCGGAGGCGGAGCGGCAGGTGCTCAAGGCATGGATCGACGGAGGCGTGCTCGAGAACTCCGGCAGCCGGCCCGTGATCGCCAAGAAGGTGGATGTCGCGATGACGGCTCCGGCCGACAAGCGACCCGACGTGGTGCCCCTCCCCGCCCACCTGTCGCTCGAGCCCGTCGTCCGCACCGCCGCACTCGATGCCTGTGCGTCGATCGCAACCAGTCCGTGGGCCCCGCTGGCGGCCGTCTGCGGTCAAAAGCAGGTGCTGGTGTACGACACCCGCTCGCTCGCGCTCAGCGGCGTGCTCCCCTTCCCCGAGGGCCGGCCACACGTCGTCCGCTTCAGCCGCGGAGGTGGTCTCGTCATCGCCGGCGGCGGGGTCGGTGCAGCCAGCGGACGCGTCGCCATCTGGAACCTGAGGAGCGGACGGCGCATCCGCACGCTCGGTGAGGAACTCGACGTCGTGCTCGCAGCCGACATCAGCCCCGATCAACGGCTCGTGGTGCTCGGCGGCCCGCAGAAGGTGCCGCGGATCTACTCCGTGGAGACCGGCTCCAAACTCCACGATCTGGGGAAGCACACCGACTGGGTCTTGGCGGCAGCCTTCAGCCCCGACGGCACGCTTCTGGCGACTGCGGATCGCGCAGGGGGGGTGTTCGTATGGGAAACGGCGACGGGGCGTGATTTCCTCACGATTCCGACGCACCCAGCGGCTGTCACGTGCCTGTCATGGCGGGGCGACTCCAACATGCTGGCCACCGGCTGCGATGACGGCCAGATCCGGCTGTTCGAGCCCGAAAACGGCACCCAGGTGAAGGCCTGGGGCGCCCATGGCGGCGGGGTCGCGAGTCTCGAGTTCACCCGAGATGGCAGGATCGCGTCGGTGGGACGCGACAAGACTCCCAAGCTCTGGAAGTCGGACGGCAATCAGGATCGGGCATTCGATGCCTTCGCTGACGTCGGTCTTTCCGTCGCACTGTGCAACGAGACGGGTCGGCTGGTTTCGGGCGACTGGACGGGAGAGATCCGCGTCTGGAACGCGGCCGACGGTGCCCGCGTCGGGTCGCTCGATCCCAATCCCCCCAGGCTCGCCGACCGGGTGACGGGAGCGGAGAAGGTCTTCACGGAGCGAAAGGCCCAGCTCGACGCCGCGATGCAGGCCGTCGCAGGCATCGACGCGCAGCTCACCAATTTGCCCAAGGAGCGCGAGGCCGCGGGGGCGGCCAAGCAGGCCGCCGAGACCGCGCTGGCGGAGGCGGAAAAACGCGTGGTGGATACCGCGGCGGCGGCAGCCACGGCGAAGCAGTCCCACGCCGAGGCGGCTGGTGCCTTGCCGGCGCTCGAGCAGGCCCTGGCAGCGTCGAGCGCCGAGATTCCGAAGGCGACCGAGGCGGTCACCGCCGCCGGCGACGACGCCGCGAAGAAGGAGGCTGCAACTCAGGCACTGGCCGCCACCCAGGCCAAGGAGGCGGAGGCCCGTGCGAAGCGCGACGCCCACAAGGCCGAGGTGGACAAGCGGGCAGCGGTCCTCGCCCAGGCCGATCAGCAGGCCGCCCAGGCCGGGACCGCGCGGGACCAGATGAAGGCCGCGGTCGCAGCCGCTGCGAAGAAGGTCGAGGATATCGACGCCGCGCTCGCGAAGGCTCGGGCGGACCAGCCGCAGCACGCCGCGGCCGTCGTGGATCTCCGCAACCAGGTCGCCGCCGCTGCCGAGTCTCAGGCACGGTGGCTTCGCGAAACCGCGTTCCAGGCCTCCTTCGACCAGTTGACGGCCAATCTCCGGCGACGTGAGGAATCACTCGGTCAGGCCGAGGGGGATGCGGCCGCCGCCGATGCGAAGCGGCAGGCTGACGAGCAGGCCCGACTGGCGGCCGTCGCGGAACGCGACGCCGCACAGAAGCAGATCGATGCCCTCAACGCGGCCATCGCCGCAAGCGAAACAAAGGCGAAGGAACTGCTCGGACAGATCGAGAAACGCGGGGCCGAGTTGACGGCCACGCAGGGCACGATCGAGCGGACGCTCCAGGCTCTCGCCGTGCTCGACGAGGCGGGCAAGAGCCTCGAGAAGGGCCTCGCGGCGTCAGCGGAGGACGCGGACCTGAAACAGTCCTTCGCCGCGCTCGGTGCCGCCCGACAGGCGAAGCAGGCGCAGCTCAAGACGCACCAGGACGCGCTCGCGGCGATGATGGCTGAAAAAGGACAGTGGGAACAGGCCGTCGCGGGCGAGAGGGCGGCGGTCGAGAAGCGAAAGACCGAGGTTGCCACCTTCGCGAAGGCGGTCGAGGCGGCAGCCGCCAAGATCGAGTCGGCGACGGGCGTCGTCACGGCGTCGACGAAAATCGTCGAGGAAAAACGTGCGGTGGTGGCCGCCCGTCAGTCCGAAGTGGACGCCGCGACGAAGGAACTCGACGCCCTCCAAGGTCTCAGTGGCTAGAGCGCATCCGAGATCCGTGTGTCGCCGGCTCGGG
>DNLZ01000188.1:4594-6812 GCA_003488325.1 Planctomycetaceae bacterium | reverse complement strand
GCGTTCGCCGACCCCCTTTTCCTTTCCGCCGTGGTCCGCCACGTCGCCACCCCCACGCAAGACGTGCGCGAGGGTCAGCGACGCTCGGGCACGGCCTCCGGCAGGGGATCGAGGCGGAGGAACGGCTTGAGCGCGCGGTACGTGGACGGACCGATCCCGGGCACCTCGAGGATGTCGGTGAGACGACGGTAGGGCCGGGCCTCGATGATGCGATTGGCGAGTGTCTCCCCGATGCCCGGCAGTCGCATGAGCTCGTCCCGCGACGCGCCGTTGAGGTCGATGACGAAATCCGCCGGCAGCGTCTTCGTGTCGACGGCCTCGCGAAGCTCGCGCGCCTCGTCCCGGTCGCGGCGTCGCTCGTCGGGCAGCGTGTTCCAGTCGGTGTGTGCCCAGATGCCGGCGCCCCGCGCCGCCGCCTGCAGCTCGAGGTCGGCGAGGCGTTCGCGATAGTCGTCGCCCGTCTCGCCGCTCGGCGTGGTGCGGGAAACCCCGAAGGCGCGTGCCAGGCCCCGGGCCACCAGGTGGGCCGCGAGGTCCCGGCCGTCGGCGTCGGTCACGAACGCGTAGATCCGCTGGAATCGCCCGTCGCCGCGGGCGTCGGCGAAGCCGGTGTGGATGGTGAACGGGCGTCGGAGCGCGAGGCGGGTCTCGTCGGCGGCGCGACGGCCGAGCTCCTTGGCGAAGTCGATCGAGGCGACGGCGTCGGGACGGACCGTGGTGATTCCGAAGAATCGACGCTGGCTTCGGAGCCGCCGGGCGTCGGTTTCATCGCGGGCGGTCGTCTCCAGGCAGTCGACCCCGTAGAGTCGGATCGTGTGCTCCTCACCCGCCGGCGTGCGCACCCGGAAGCTGTCGCCATCGGCCCACTCGGTCGGCACGAGCGTGCAGCCCGCGATCGCGACCAGGTCGGCGCCGGCGCCCCGCGCGGTGGACGCGATCAGGCAGAGCAGGCAGGCCACGAGTCGGAGCGGCGCACGTTCGACCGGGCAAACGGGCCGCGATGGGGGGTGTGGCACGGTGAGCCCCTCGTCACAACGTCTCAGGCGATCCATTCGTCGATCACGCGCCCGCCCACGCCGGTAAGCCGTGCGTCGAGCCCCTGGTGGCGGACGGTGAACCGATCGTGTCGGAAGCCGAAAAGCCGCAGGATCGTCGCCTGCAGGTCGTTGACGTGCACGGGCCTGTCGACGATCGACCATCCGATGTCGTCGGTCGCGCCATAGGTCAGGCCTCCCCGCACGCCGCCCCCGGCCATCCAGAGCGAGAAGGCGAAGGGGTGGTGATCACGGCCGGTGACGTGCGGGGAGCCGCCCCGATTCTCCCCGAGCGGCGTGCGACCGAACTCGCCGGCGAAGATCACGAGGGTCTCGTCGAGCAGCCCCCGCGCCTTGAGATCGGCGAGGAGGGCCGCGACGGGCTGATCGGCCATCCCGCAGTTGTGTGGAAGTTCCACGTCGAGGTTGGAGTGGTGATCCCACGAGGCGTGGAAGAGACTCACGAACCTCACGCCGCGCTCGACGAGCCGCCGGGCGAGCAGGCAGTTCGTCGCGAACTGCCGGTACTGGCCCGGACCGCCGCCCCGGGCGGCCTTCACGGGCGGGTCGGGGCGCTCCACGCCGTAGGCGTCGAGCGTGGCCCGGGTCTCGCCGGAGAGGTCGATGAGTTCGGGTGCGGCACTCTGCATGCGGAAGGCGAGCTCGTAGCCGGCGATCCGGCTGGCGATCTCCGGGTCGCGGAGCAGGCCGAAGCGCTCCGCGTTGAGGTCGCGGGCCACGTCGAGTGCCTGTCGCTGGAGGTCGGGCGGCAGGCCCGCGGGGTTCGCGAGATTCAGCACCGGATCGCCCTGATTGCGGAACAGCGTGCCGGCATACATCGATGGCAGGAAACCGCTCGACCAGAGCGAGGCCCCGCCGCTCGTGCCCCGTCCCGCCGAGAGCACGACGTAGCCGGGCAGATCCCGCGATTCGCTCCCGAGGCCGTAGGTCAGCCACGAGCCCAGCGTCGGCAGGCCGAAGAACGGCCGGCCGGCCAGCAGCGTGAGCTGTGCCGGATGGTGGTTGAACTGGTCGGTGTGCATCGAGCGCACCATGAGGATGTCGTCGGCGTGCGCGGCGATGCGCGGCAGGAGGTCGCTGAACTCCATGCCGCACTGGCCGTGTTGCGAGAAGACCCGCTTCGAGCCGAGGAGCACCGCGGTCTCCTTCTTGATGAAGGCGAA
>DNLZ01000188.1:0-4218 GCA_003488325.1 Planctomycetaceae bacterium | reverse complement strand
TTCGGGTCGTAGAGATCGATCTGGCTCGGCGCCCCCTCGAGGAAGATGAAGATGCAGCGGGTCGCCTTCGCCGCCAGCGGAGGGGTCTTCGGGGCGAGCGGATCGGCGGTCGCGGACAGGTCTGCCCCGCCGGCCGCCTCGGCGAGGAGTGCCGCCAGCGCCGTCGTGCCGACGCCGTAGCCCGCCGTGCCCAGGAAGGAGCGACGGCAGTGGGCCTCGGCCGCGGCGCGGGTGGCGTCGCGGGCGTCGTCGATCAGGGTGTGGAACGTGGGCATCATTCGCGGGTGATGAACTCGTCGAGGTTGAGGAGCACGCGCAGCGTGGCGACCCACGCCGCCGTCTCGGCGTCTGGCACGGCGGACACGGCCGACGTGCCGACGAGCGCCGTGGCCGCCTCGGGGGCCGTGGCGTAGTGCGCTCGGGCAGCGGCGAGCAGCCCGGAGAGCCTGACCAGCTCGGCGGCGCGGGGCGGCCGGCAGAGGCAGATGGCGAACGCCCGCGCGAGCCGGGCCCGGTCGTCGAGACCGGGCTCCGCGAGGATTCGACGCCCCAGGGCCTGCGCCGACTCGACGAAGGCGGTCTCGTTGAGGAGCGTGAGCGCCTGGAGCGGCGTGTTGGATACGCTGCGGATGACGCAGGCGAGATTGGCATCCGGGCAGTCGAACGTCATGAGCGTGGGGTGCGGCACCGTGCGTTTGAAGAAGGTGTACATGCCGCGGCGGTACCGGTCCGGCCCGGTGCTCTCCTTCCATGTGAAGTTGTTCGCGTAGCTCAGCGCGGCGAGGTCCGGGGGCATCGGGGGGAACACGCTCGGGCCCCCGATCGACGGCACGAGAAGCCCCGCCACCTCGAGCGCCAGATCGCGCACGATCTCCGCCTCGACCCGCAGGCGGTTCTGCCGGGCCAGGAGCACGTTGAGCGGATCGACGTCGGCCAGGTCCGGCCGGTGCGCCGACGACTGCCGGTAGGTCGCCGACAGGAGGATCGTGCGCAGCAGGGCCTTGGTGTCCCAGGCGAGCTCGTCCCGGTAGGTGGCGGCGAGCCAGTCGAGCAGGTCCTGGTGGGAGGGCGGCTCGCCACGCGTGCCGAAGTCGCCCACGGATCGCACCAGCCCCTGGCCGAACAGTCGGGCCCACCACTGGTTCACGATGACGCGCGGCGTGAGCGGATTCGTCGGCCCCACGAGCCACCGCGCGAGGTCGAGCCTGGTCGCCCGTGCGGCATGGGGAGGGAGTCCGGGCAGCACGGCCGGCACGTCCGGTTCGACGACCTCGGCCGGCGCGAGGAAGTCGCCCCGGTCGAAGCGATGGGTCGTGCGGCCGAGCCGTGCCGCGGAGAGCAGCCGCACCGGGAGAATCTTCGCGTGCGACTCGCGCAGCACCCTGTCGATCTCGGTGCGCAGCCGGCGCACCTCCGGGTCGCCGTCGGCGAAATGATCGAAAAGCGTCTGCCGCGTCTCGTACACCCGCTTCTCCGGATACTCGCGGAGCGCCTTGACCACCGCCGGCGGCAGATGCAGCTCCGTCCAGTCGCCGACGAGCGCCGACACGCGGAAGCGGCCGAGGAGATGGCCACCGCCGTGCCGCGTCTCGATCTCGAGCCGCAGGGATTCCCCCGGCTCGAGCCCGGTCCGCCCGATGGTCCGCACGTCGAGGTGGTGCGGCCTGTCGGCGGCCAGGCCACCGCCCCAGCCCCTGCGGACATTCGTCCCATCCCCCAGCACGTCCGCGGCCGTGAACTCCTTGGACTCGGCGTCGGCCGTGGCGCGCTGCAACGGCAACGGACGAAGCACGGCGCCCGTCGCATCGACGACGCTCGCGGAGAGCCGTGTGACGACGAACGTGCCGTCGTCGGCGAGGCCCGCGCCCCCCTTGGGCAGCGTTGCATCGGGCAGTGTCGCGAGCCGCAGCCCGGTGAACGGCAGCGGCACCTCGTCGATCGCGAGGACGAGCGTGTCCACCGCGGCAGGGACGTCGGTCACTCGGGCGGCGGCCGTGTCCGTCCCGCCGTCGCATCCGATCACCCGCCACGAGCCGTCCTCCCGAGGCTCGTAGACCAGGCCGGAGACGGAGGTGACGCTGGCGACGCGACACGGTCGCGCCTCGAGCCGCGGATTCGGCGTCGACTCGAGCAACCCTCGCTGTTCCTCCTCCCAGGCACGCTGCGCCGGCGCGATCGCCCGTTCGCGTGCGGCCAGGGCGTGCCGCAGCGGTGCCAGTCGCGCCTCGAGCGCCTGCGGCTCGGCCGCGCCGAAGGGCAGCCGCGCGACCGACTCGTCGGCATCATTGAAGAAGGCATAGAGCGAGAAGTACTCGGCGTGCGTGATCGGATCGTACTTGTGCGTATGACACTTCGCGCAGCCGACGGTGAGTCCGAGCCACACCGACCCGACGGTGTCGGCACGGTCCATGCACGCTGCGACGCGGTATTCCTCCTGATCGACGCCCCCCTCGGTGTTGGTGAGCGTCTGCCGATTGAAGGCCGTCGCGACGAGCGCGGCCGACGTCGCGTCGGGGAGCAGATCTCCGGCCAGCTGCTCGACCGTGAACCGGTCGAACGGCATGCCGACGTTGAAGGCGTCGATCACCCAGTCGCGGTAGACGTAGGCGTCGGCACGAGGGCGGTCCTTCTCGTATCCGTCACTGTCGGCGTAGCGGGCCAGATCGAGCCAGTGCCGTCCCCAGCGCTCACCGAAGTGCGGCGAGGCGAGCAGCCGATCGACGAGCGCCTCGTACGCGGCGTCGGACGGATCGGCGACGAAGGCGGCCGTCTCGTCGGGCGTCGGCAGGAGGCCGATGAGATCGAGGGAGACCCGCTTCACGAGGGTGTGCGGGTCGGCCGGTGGGGATGGGGCGATGCCCTCGAGTGCGAGCCGTCGATGGACGAAGGAATCGATCGGATGACGCACGTCAGGGCCGGGCACGGCCGGCTTGACGAGGGGGCGGAACGCCCAGTGATCCTCGTACGCCGCGCCGGCCGCGATCCAGCGACGGAGGATCTCGACCGCGTCGGGCGCGAGTGTCCGTTCGTCGCCCGGCGGCATGCGAAGGTCGGGGTCGGTGCTCGTGATCCGCGTGAGCAGGTGGCTGGACGCGGCGTCGCCAGGCACGATGGCCCGGCCGCCACCGTGACGCTCGCCCGTCGCCGACCCGCGATCCGTCAGGTCGAGGCCCGCCTCGGCCGTGTCGGGGCCGTGGCATCGCACGCAGTGTTCGGTGAGAAGCGGCCGGATGTCGCGGCTGAAGGAAACACCGGATGCCGGTGCATCGGCGGCGTACACTGACGGCTGGCCGGAAGCGAAGAGCGTCGCCGTGGCGACCACGACGACGATGGCTCGGGCAGCGGGACGGATGATCGCGACGCCGGGCTTCCGCAGCCTGCGCATGCGTAGACCTCCGCGGGAAGGCAGACCCGCAGGAACGGCCATCACACGCGGGCCGCGGTGCCGGACGGCCCGCCGAACCCCCGTTTTATCGGCAGCCGCTGCGACGGTGTCAAATTGCGCGTTCGGTACGCGGGCGCGATTCGCCATCGAGCCGGCCGCGTCGCGGGGCGTCGACTACAGTGACCGACGGA
This sequence comes from Planctomycetaceae bacterium, assembly GCA_003488325.1. Lineage (GTDB taxonomy): Bacteria > Planctomycetota > Planctomycetia > Pirellulales > UBA1268 > QWPN01. The sequence continues at coordinate 642 of DNLZ01000188.1, read as the reverse complement.
CGCGACGATCCCGGGAGCACACGGATGGAGACCAGGAAGACGGATGCCCGCAAGGAGTACGAACAGGGCTCTCTCGACGAGGCGACGATCGCCCGCGACCCGATCGACCAATTCGCCGCGTGGTACGACGCCGCCGTCGCGGCCGGTGTGCCGGAGCCCGAGGCGATGACGCTCTCCACGGCGTCGGCCGCCGGGCGACCCTCGGCGCGGATCGTGCTGCTGCGGGGTTTCGACGCCCGCGGCTTCTGCTTCTTCACGAACTACGCGAGTCGCAAGGGGCGCGAACTCGAGGAGAATCCCCATGCATCGCTCACCTTCCACTGGGCGACACTCGAGCGGCAGGTGCGCATCGAGGGCCGTGTCGAACGCACGAGCAGCGCCGAGAGCGACGCCTACTTTGCAAGCCGCCCGAGCACGTCGCGGATCGGCGCGTGGAGTTCGCCGCAGAGCGAGGTGATCCCGGATCGTGCCGCACTCGAGGACCTCGTCTCACGGTTCCGGGCGGTGCATCCGGACGACACGGCGATCCCTCGCCCGGATCACTGGGGCGGCTTCCGCGTGGTGCCCGAGCGGATCGAGTTTTGGCAGGGACGGCCGAGCCGCCTGCACGATCGGCTGCGATTCACCCGCGACGCCTCCGGC
>DNLZ01000175.1:4239-4550 GCA_003488325.1 Planctomycetaceae bacterium | reverse complement strand
CCCTGGCCGCCTCGGCCGTCCTGACAGCGCCGCTCGCCCCCTGCCAGGATGTCCTGCTCGATCTGCCGGCCCCGCGGCCCGTCCCGGTGAAGCCGGTCACCGACGCACCGGCCGCCCCTGAGCCGGTCGCCCCGCCGCCCGCGGCAGACGCGGCTCCGGGCGTTACCCCCGCCACGGTCACGCCCGAGGAGGCCATGCTGACCGACGACGAGGCCGCAGCGACGACCGATCGGACCAACGGGCAGGGAACCGAGCCGGACGCCCCAGGGAAGGTCGACGGCAAGGCGAACGCCACGAAGACCAAGTCGGAC
>DNLZ01000175.1:0-3886 GCA_003488325.1 Planctomycetaceae bacterium | reverse complement strand
GAAGGACGCGAAGAGCAAGAAGGAGACGAACGATTGCTGCGGCCGACCGGGCATGATTCCCGTCTGTCGCTGCGTGCCCATCACCAAGAAGAAGAGCCACACCGAGTACGACACGAAGTGCGAGCTGGTGTGCGTGCCCGGCTGCGGGCTGCTCCACGGCCGCTGCCTCGGCGGCCACGGCTCCGGGCACGCCCCCGGCTGCTGCGACGACGGCTGCCCCTCGTGTGCCGACGTGAGGATTCGCCAGCGAAAAACGCTCCAGAAGCGCGTGACCGAGAAGGAGTACGACACCTACGAGTTCAAGATCGAGTGGGTGCCGGCCTCCTGTGCCTTCGGCGGCTGCACCGAGTGTGCACGCGGAGGACACGCTCGCCACGGCCTCCTCGACTGGCTCCTCTCCCACGATTAGACACCGGTCGCGGTCGCACGCATGATCATGGCATGCCACAGCCCATGATCGACCGCGTCGACATCGCCATCGTGTTCGCCCTCGATCTCGAGGCGGCGCCCCTGCGCGACCGGCTGCAGGATGCGGTGAGGCTCCAGGCCCGCGATACCGCGGTGACGACCGGCCGGCTCGGCGACCGTACGGTGGCGATCGCCGTCGCGGGAATGGGGAAGGTGGCGGCGCGGGCGACGCGGCAGGTGATCGACGGGCACCGTCCAGCTGCGGTGATCGCCGCGGGCCTCTGCGGCGGTCTCTCGCCCCACCTCGCGCGTGGCACGCTCGTCGTGGCCGACCGCGTCGCCCACGTGGCGTCCGCGAAGCGTCCCCCGACCATGTCGCCCGGCGGCACCGAGCTGATCACGGCCGCCGCGGGGCCTGTCGGACTGACCCTGCCCGACCCGGCCGCCCTCGCACGCCTGTCGTGCGCCGTGGCGCGCGGCCTCGTGGTCACGGCCGACGCGGTGGTGGCGACGCCGGACGCCAAGCGCACGCTCGCCGACGAGACCGGCGCGATCGCCGTGGACATGGAGTCGTGGTGGATCGTCGACGAGGCGCTGCAGGCAGGCAGGCCCGTCGGCGTGGTGCGCGCCGTCAGCGACACGGTGGACACCGCGATTCCCGCCGACATCGCCACGCTCGCAGGCATGCCGCACGCCATGCGTCGCGTCGGCGCCGCGATGCGTCTCCTGTGGCGACGCCCGGGAGCGATCGTGGAGCTCGCGGAACTCCGCGATCAGGCCCACCGCGTGGCCGACGACCTGGCGGTGCGTCTGACCGAACTTTTGGCCTGATCAGGAACGCCCGGTCCCGACGAGAAGCCGGACCAGGGCCGACCGTGGCAGGTCGGGCACGAGCCGCGCGGCCTGCTTCCCCAGTCGCGTCGCCGCGCCCGCCGCCGCGATCCGACCGCTCCGCACGGCTCCCTCCATGGTCGATGGCCAGCCCGTGGCCGTCCAATCGCCGGCCAGCAGGATGTTGCTCGCGGCGGTGACGGACTGCGGCCGCGCGGCCTCGACGCCGGGCCGCACCGACAGCACGGCGGTGGGATCGGTGACGACCTTCGCATCGCGCAGGATCGCCTCGCGGGCGGCCGGAAACACGTCCCGCAGCTCCGCGACGACCGTGTCGAGCAGCCCCGCCCGGTCGCCGAGGAGGCCGCGGGAGGCGCTGATCACCACCTGGCAGTGGCCCGACGCCCCGGCGACGGAGTCGGACCGGAAGACCCACTGCGACGTCCGGCCCACGAGGACGGCATGCGGCAGGTCCACGACGGGTCGGTCGAACCAGAGGTGCACCGCGGTGATCGGCGAACCACCGAGCCGCTCGTCGACCTCGGGCACGAGATCCGACACGAGCCGCGCCGCCGCCCGCCAGGGCACCGAGACGATCACCGCGTCGCAGGGGAGATGCGCTCCCTCACCCACGACGGCCCGCGCGTCTCCAGCCGCATCCCGCTCGATCGCGGATGCCTTCCACCCGGTCCGGACGACGACTCCCTGCGAGGCGAGCCACGCGGCGAGCCGCGCGCCGAAGACTTCACCGAGGGGCACGGTGGGCACCCAGAGGTCGGCCGCATGGCGATGGGCGAGGAAGCCGTCGACGAGCACCTTCCGCGCGGCGACGACGTCGACGAGGTCGATCGATTCGCCGAGCGCGCTTTCGAGCACCGGCTGCCAGAAGAGGCGGATGACCGTGTCGGGCTGACCGCTGGTCCGCAGCCAGTCGAGTGCCGTGGTCGGAGGGGAGTCGCGCGGATGCAGCCGTGCCAGCCGCAGCATCCCACCGGCGAGCGCCAGCTTCTCACGCCACGTGAAATGTCGCATCGACACGAGCAGCGGCGCGAGGTGCAGCGGCGCGGGCAGCCAGCGCGCCGGGGTGCAGGCGGCCCGGTCGCCGCTCGGGCCGATGAACCACATGGTGCGGTCGCAGCGCACGGCGTCGTCCAGCCCGGTGCGCCGCATCAGGTCGAGCAGGTTGGTGCAGCAGCCCATCGCGACGTGCTGGCAGGCGTCGACGAGTCCGCCGGCGCCATCCTCGAACGACGCGGCCCGTCCGCCGACACGACGGCGCGACTCCACGAGCGTGATCCGGCAACCCGTCCCGACGAGTGCCTCCGCGGCCGCCAGGCCCGCGATCCCGCCGCCGACGATGACGACGTGGGGCTCCTCCCCGCCGGGGGCGACGGAACGACTCCTCTCGTCGACCCGTGCGCCCGTCATGTGGCCGAGCCCGCGCGAGGGCACCGCGGTCCGAGCAGGATGGTGGCTGCGGCAGCCGCGAGCACCGCGGGCTTTCGGGCGCGCACGCGCGCGGAAAAAATCCGGATGTCCGCCTGACGCACGGCGGCGAGCAGGCCGCCGTAGATCCCGAACATCGCGCGGAAGACGAGCCGGCCGTCGGTCGAGAGCATCCGGTCGAGCACGGCGGCCCGCTGGTACCGCGCCGCGGCCCGGTCCACTTCGAGTCGCGCGAGCGCCGCGAAGGGCGCGCCGATGCGGCCCTGCCGCAGATCGTCCGGCGCGCACCCGCAGCGCGCGAAGTCCTCCGCCGGAAGGTAGATGCGCCCGCGGCCGAGGTCTTCGGGGATGTCCCGGAGGATGTTCGTCCATTGGAAGGCGATCCCGCAGTCGTCGGCGACGGCGAGGGCCTCGCGGGTCGTGAAGCCCCAGATGTGTGTCGCGGCGAGCCCCACGGCACTGGCCACGTGGCGGCAGTATCCCTCGAGGTCGGCGACCGTCTCGTACGTGCGACGCTCGAGGTCCATCCGGACGCCCGTGATGACGGCCAGGATGTGTTCCACCGGCACGGCGAACCGCCGGACGGTATCGACCAGCGCCCGCACGATCGGGTCGTCGACGTCGGCACCGGCCAGGGCGCCCGTGACGAGCTGCTCGAAGTGGGAGAGTGCCGTGGCGGCCGCCGCCGGATCGGCCGCGTCGTCGACGAGGTCGTCGGCACGTCGACAGAACGCGTAGAGCGCCGTGGTGCCGCGTCGCTTCGCCTCCGGCAGGAGCCGGATCGGCAGCGCGAAATTCGATCCCGACCGCCGCAGGACCGCGGCACAGGCCGCGTGGTCGGCCACCAGCGTGCTCATCCGCGGTCGCCCTCCCGGCTCGATCCCCGAGAGCCGGACGCGGCATGGTCGCGGCGTGCCGGGATAAGCGTCGCCCACCAGGCCGCCGCCGCGAGCTTCGCCTTGCTCCAGGCCCCCACCACGGGCCGGCGGGCGAGCGTGTCGCACCCGGCGCGCTCGATCGCGTCCGCCACGGCGCGTCCGCCACCGACGAAGAGCCGGATCGCCGGTCGCAGCGCGGCGGGCGCGGCATCGACGAGGGGCGATCCCCGGTCGAAGAACGTCCGGGCCCATGCCACCTCCTCGGCCACGAGCCGACGCAGCGCGGGCGATGCCGTCGGCGCGTCGAGCATCCCCTCGTCGAC
>DNLZ01000384.1:1229-6551 GCA_003488325.1 Planctomycetaceae bacterium | reverse complement strand
GACGGCCTCCCGCCACGGCTGCTCTGCGGGCCCCGCCACGGCGGCCCCGGCCACGATCGTGCGCCGACCGGCGGCGCGGATCGCCCTGACGTCGTCGGTCGTGGGCACGAAGCGGAGGTACACCCAATCGGCGTCCGCTGCGGCGACGGCGTCGGGCAGCTCCTCGCGACGGCTCGCGAGGGCCGCGACGTGGCACCCGGCGTCCGCCCCGCGGAGTCGGCGACGCACGTCGGGGTGGTCGATGGCCCGGCCGATGAAGAGCAGGCGGTCGAGCACGCCGTGCCGGCCGGCGATCGCGACGAGGTCGCGCTCCACCTGGTCGTCGTCCACCTTGATGTCGACCGTGTAGAGGCCGGCCGCGGCCGGATGGGCGGCGATGAGCGCCATGATCTCGTCGACGGTCGGCACCCGCATCCCGCGGAACGCCGGTGCGAACCAGCTTCCCGCGTCGAGCGCGCGCAGGTCGTCGAGCGTCGCGGTGGCCACCGGCCCCGTGCCATCGGTGGTGCGATCGAGCGTGTCGTCGTGGATGCAGACGAGCGCGCCGTCGCTGCTGCGTCGGACGTCGAACTCGAAGCCGAGGTGCGCGTCGAGGCAGGCCTTGAAACCGGGCAGCGTGTTCTCCGGCGCGTCGCGGAGCAGTCCGCGGTGGGCCACGGCGATGACGTCGGCGGGCGGCTCGCCGAGGAACCGCGTGAAGAAGGCGACGATCTGCGCGTTCGATTCGGGTGTCGGGGGATGCGCCTCTCGGTTGGCCATCGCGACCCGCTCGTGCATGCCGAGCAGCTCGTTCACGGCGACCGCGTGGTTGAGCGCCGCCCAGCGCGCGGGCGGATCCTCGGAGCCACCGGAGACGAGGAAGGGACGCGGCGCCATGAGCGCGTGGAGTTCGTGGAGATCGTGGCCGCGGGCGACGAGCTCGGCATAGGCGCCCGTGCGCGGATTGTCCGGGGTCACGAGCCCGGGCTGGCGGGTGCGGCCGGCGTCCAGGCCGAGGTACCACGGCTCCTGGTAGTTGACGCTCCCTCGAGTCTCGTCGAACACGATGCCCGGATCGCACCATGCCGCGCAGGCGTAGCGGTCGTCGAGACAGGATCCGAAGAGGGCCCACTTGCCTCCGTAGGAATGCCCCACGATGCCGATCCGTCGAGGATCGACGTCGTGCCGGGCGGCGAGGGCCGTATGGCAGTTGGCCGCGATGAACCCGAGGTAAGCCAGCGGTTGGCACATGGCTCCGGCGCGGTCCGGCAGACGGGCGTCGCCACCCGGCGACCCGACGGCCAGGCTCACGAAGCCGTGCCGCGTCAACTGGAGCGCGAAATCACGGTGTTCGCCGCGCAGGCCGATGCTCGTCTCGGGCTCGTAGTACGGCACGAAGACCGCGGGAAACGGCCCCGTCCCGTCGGGCACGAGCAGGTAGCCGTCGAGAACCTGTTCGGCTGCCACCTGCACGCGTACCCGATGCTGCGTGAAGGATTCACGGTGCTCGGATGCGACGATCTCCAGTCGTGGCGACGGGACGAGCGCCGGCCAGGAGCCGAGCAACGCGTCCCACGCGTCGCGGATTTCCCGCCGCCGCTGCGACCATTCGAACGCGCTGGCGACCCGACGGCCGTCGCTGAACAGCAGGGGCGAACGGAGGCCCGCGAGCGCGCCGGTGAGCGGGGGTGGAGGGCGAAAGAGCGGCGCGAGATCGACCGGCGGGCCGTCATCCCCCCGGGTCGGGGCCGCGAGCACCCCGAACGCGCCGACCGATGAGATGCCCACGAGGATCGTCAGGATGCGGACGAGCGACATGTCGGCGGAGTCTCCAGGAATCATGTGCGTGACGCGGCAGTCGTTGCGCTCGTTCACCCAAGCGACCGGTTCCGCCTTTCGGATGGGTGTGCGTGACCCGGGGTGCGGGCACCACGCGCGTCAATCTTCGATCGCGAGGTGGCAGCGCCAGCGCACCGTGGCGTCACCCGATCCCCGCACTCCGACGTGGACGATTCGCGTGGCCGGGCGTCCGGGCGCGTCGTCCGCCGCCTCGTTCAGTTCGACATCGAATCCGTCGGAGGCTCCCCCCGCCGGCTGCACGACCACGTCGTCGAGCGCGGGCCCGTTTCCGGTCATCGCGACGCGTGACGTGACCTGGAACGCCGCGTGGATGCGGCCGTCGTCGCTGCGCGCGATCACGATGCCGCGCAGGCGGCCCGTCCCGTCCGTGGGCAGTCGCGGCGGAGGGCCCGCGAGCAGGTCGAGCCTGGAGCGGGTGCCACCCGCAGTCGTGCCGCCGAGGATCGCGTGCCCGTCGGGCAGCGGGGCGAAGGTGCCGAAGGACTCGATGGGATCGCTGACGAGGTTGATGTTTCCGCCGAAGAACAGCCGCTCCGAGCGGGCCCATCCCGAGGGGGCGTTGTTCCTGACCACGGGCCGCCCCGCCGCATCGCCGAGTCGCACGTTGTCGACGACGATCCCGTCGGTCGAACGACGCCAGCAGTGGACGGCCTCACCGCGGCTCGTGATCAGGTTGCCGACCACCTCGTAGCGCGAGAGGTTGAAGTTGGGTTCGAGCGACGTCGTGACCGACTCCATGAGGTTGAAGTTGCAGCGGACATCGGTGAGCCGGCCGCGGTGGGACGGGTGGCCGAGCAGGTAGGCGGCCCCGAACGGATAGCCGGCGGTGCCCGGGTTGATCGTGCGGGTGCCGAGGATCGAGATCGATGCCGCGTCACAGGAGGTGCCGCCCCGCGTGCCTCCGCCCGGCAGGAACTCTCCCGTGTGCTCGCCATACACCATCACCGACCGCATCGAGTTGGCGAGGGTCAGTTCCTCGACGAGCACGCCGCGGACGCGGCCGTGCACGAGGACGCAGGCGGAGATGTCGCGCACCATCTCGCTCGGCTGCGCGTTCGCGCCGCTCGCCATGTCGATCGTGCCCCGGCCGCCGATCCGGACGTCCGCGACTGGCTCGGCCTGGCCACCATGGCCCACCCGCACGCCGTACGAGGCCGGACCGTCGTACGACACGAACCAGAATGCTCCCCGGTTGTGACCACGGCGCGCGGAGAAGCGCACCATGATGCCATGATCGAGCGGCTGCCAGTCTCCGGTGATCGGCACGTGGGCGGCAGCCGGCTTGCCGAAGACGCCCGGGGCCCAGGAGAACGTGTCCGCGTCCCCGTCGTCCGGCCCGTCAGCCGTGCCGTCGATCGTGATCGTGAGGAGCAGGGGGCCCTGCGACAGGTCGTAGGTGCCGCCCACCTCGAGGTCATCGATGGCCTTCGCGCTGTGATCGGTGGTGATCTCGGGGTCCGGCTCGAGGGCGGTCTGGCCGGCCGCCAGTCGCAGCGTGGCTCCCGCTGCGATCTCGAGATCGAGCGACTTGTCGATGAAGATCAGCGATCGATGCCTGCCGAGCGGCCGCTCGTGCAGGCCGGGCAGCAGGACGACGCGATCACCCGGAGCCGCGCGGTCGACGGCCGCCTGGGGATCGTCGCCAGGAGCGACGTGATGCTCGGGCGGGGGGGAAGCACGGACCGCGCAGGCGCTCGCGGTCATCACCAGTGAGACGACCGCGACGATGGGTGTGGAAGCGGTCCGCACGACGCCGCCCGGCTCGCATTCGCGTGGCATGTCACTCTCCTCGAGGCGGCTCGACCCTGGCCCGGAGGCCAGGCCCGACCACGGTATCATGCGGCATCGCCGGGAGCCGCACCATCGATCGTCCGACCGGGGCCGCATCGCTGCAGGACAGGAACGCATCATGAACGGGTTTCATGGCCGGCATGTCCGGCTCGTGCGGATGTGGGCGAGGGTGGCGACGGGTGTGTGCGTCGTGTCGTGGGGAGCCTGTGTCGCCCGTGCGGTCGGGGACGAGCCCGGCACGCCCCTGTCGGGCCACGCACGTGCCGAGATCGTGCAGACGACGACGATTCTCCCCGCCGGTGAGCCATACGCGGGCTGGCCGACGGTGGCACGCCGAGCGGATGGACGCCTGTGGCTGGTCTGGTCGGGCGGCCGGGAGGCGCACGTGTGCCCATTCGGCCAGGTGCAGGCGATGACCTCCACCGACGAGGGCGCCTCGTGGACATGGCCGCGCGTGCTGCTCGACGGCGCGATCGATGACCGCGATGCGGGTGTCGTCGAGACCGCGACGGGAGCACTCCTCGTCACCACCTTCACGTCGCTCGCGTACGAGGAGCCGCTCGGCCGGCTCGGAGCCGACGATCCGCGGCGGCCGCGCTGGCTCGCCGTGCACGATCGCCTCGACGCGGATGCACGGAAGGCGGAACGTGGAGAGTGGCTCGTACGGAGCACCGACGGCGGGACGACCTGGTCGGAGCGACGGCCGACCATCGTCAACAGTCCGCACGGTCCGATCCAGCTCGCGGACGGTCGGCTGCTCTACGCGGGGAAGGAACTCTGGACCTCTGCGGGCCGCATCGGCGTCTGCGAGTCGACGGACGACGGACTCACCTGGCATTGGCTCGCGGAAATCCCCGCTCGGCCCGGGGACGCGGTGCGGCGCGGGTACCACGAACTGCATGCCGTGGAGACCGCAGACGGGCGGATCGTCGTGCAGATTCGCAACCACAATGCCGCGGACGAGGGCGAGACGCTGCAGAGCGAGTCGGCGGATGGCGGGCGGACATGGACCGTCCCGCGGGCGATCGACGTCTGGGGGCTGCCTTCGCACCTGCTCCGTCTTCGCGACGGCCGGCTCGTCATGACCTATGGGTACCGAAGGTCCCCGTTCGGGAACCAGGCCCGAGTGAGCACCGATCACGGCCGGACCTGGGGAGCGCCGCTCACGATTTCCGCCGACGGGGCCTCGGGGGATCTCGGCTATCCCTCGACCGTGGAACTCGCCGACGGGAGGCTTCTGACGGTCTGGTACGAGAAGCCCGCCGCCGGTCCGGCCACCCTGCGCCAGGCCATCTGGCGGCTGGCGGAGTGAGTGGTCACGCCCTCCATCGCTGCTCGCCGAAATACCCTCTTCGCCAGCCCGCGCGACCGCGGATCCGGTCTACGGCGACGAGGGGGCCGCGGAGGTCGCCCGCCGCTCGATGCGGCCGAACATGTGGCCGCCGACGTCGTCGTGCTGCCACGTGCCCGCGTAGCGCTCGCCATCGAGCACGACGCGTGAGGAGAACGTGCCGAGGCCGGGGAGCGTGATGCGGTCGAGCGTGAGCACGGGCGTGTCACCCGCCCACTTGACCGCGATGGGAACCGGGATGGTCACGTCGGTCTCGCCGTAGCGAATTCGCGCGGTCAGCGCCCAGAGGTCGCCGCCGAGCGGCACGGCTCCCGTGATCGCGTACTCCTCCTCCCGGAGCG
>DNLZ01000384.1:0-824 GCA_003488325.1 Planctomycetaceae bacterium | reverse complement strand
TCGATCGTGAACCGGCCGACGAGCGTCACGTCGGTGACCAGGTCGCGGAAGTGCTTCTGCCGCCGGGCCGTCTCGTCTGCGGCATCGCGTGCCTCGGGCCGGTCCGCCGCCGACGAACCCGCGGGTGCACCGAGAACCATGCCGATGACCGCGATTCCAGCCGCCACGACATGGATCGGACGGCGGGCGACGGCCGCGTGGTGACGACGACGATGGGTCATGGGGCCGTTCTCCGTCCGGGGCACGTCCGTCGGGACCGCTCCGGCCCCTCTCGCCGGAAGCATACAAGGATGCGCGTCACGGGTCGTCCGCCTCGGGAATCACCGGCGGATGGTCGCCGGTTGCGGTGAGGACGAACGTGTCGAGTTCCGGCTTCTCTGGGTCGGAGCGCAGAAACTGCGAAAAGATGAGCCCGTCGCCCGGCCATTCGCGCGAGCCGGTGAGGCGCGCCCGCACCCAGATCGTGGTTCCGCCCTCGACGGTCTCGCCGATGTCGTGCGGCCCGTGCACTTCGCCCCCCCGGCCGGGCTCGAGGCTCGCCACGGTCTTCCATGTCACGCCGTCCGGTGAGACGTCGATCGCGGCCCGTGATTCCGGGTCGTACGGAAACGGGTCGCCCGTCGTCCAGACGTGCAGGCCCGCGAGCAGCGTGGCGGCATGGATCGTGAAGGGATAGTCGAATCGCAGCACGATCGAGCCCTCCTTGCCCGGCACCGTGGGGCGAATGAAGCGGGCGGCTCCGGCGCTGCGCTCGGTGAAGAACTCGACGTCGTCCATCGAGACGACGGACGAGCGCCAACGGTCGTCGAGCAGGTTGAAGGCGA
>DNLZ01000185.1:3646-5948 GCA_003488325.1 Planctomycetaceae bacterium | reverse complement strand
CAGTCCGGCCGAAGCCTGCTGGCCCCCGGAGCGATGGCAGAGGTCACCGAAGGGCAGGAAGTCATCGCGCGCGTGCGGCTCACGCGCAGGCCCCAGACAGCGATTGACGTGTCGTTCGAGAGCGCCGTGCCGCTCGAGTTGGCCGCGACATCCGTACCGCTGCGATTCACAGCGGCCAACTGGAATCAGCCGCAGTCCGTTTCGCTCCGCTCCCTGCAGGACAACGTCCGCGACGGCGACTCCATCGTGCCCGTGAGGATGACCACCGCCGTTGCCGGAAAGCCGAAGGTGCAGGCCGTCAGGAATATCTGGGTCGAGTCCGACGATTCGGCGGTCACCGGGCCTGCGACGCCGGTCACGGCCACGCTTCGGGGCTCGGTCTTCGGCGGCGGCAACCGTGGCACGGTGGCGGGCGTCTTCGACAACGCGACGAACCAAGGCACGCTGACGCTCACGCTGACGATGCCGAAGGTGAGGAACATTCGCGCGAGAATCATCACCGCGCACTATACGGTCGATGCACTCAGCGGCCGGGTGGTGGTCGATCGCGTTGAGGGCATCAGGGCGAGCACGTTCCGCCTCGATGCAACCTACCGTGAGGTCGAAAACAACCGCGGACTTTTCGGCACGGTGACCGTGCTCGAGCCACAACTCGGGCAGTCTGCCATCGCGACGATGACGGCTGCCGCTCTTCCCGAGGCGGTCCAGAACCTCGCCGTGGCCCCGACCGACGTCGGCAGCCTCCTGCTTTCGTGGAACCCGCCGGTGGGTGGTGCGACGGGCTACACGGTCACGATCAACAACGGCACCACGACGACCACCTCGACGACGACCTCCACGAGCATGTCGTTCACGGGGCTCCCCGCGACCGTGCCTTCGTATTCGTTCACGGTCACGGCCTCGAATGCCGCGGGCAGCGGGCCGGTGGCGACGGTGTCGTTTGCCACCCCGGAGGACGTGGCCTCTCAGCCGCTCGCACTCTCCGTGACCGTCGGGCCAGCAAGCGGAGAGGCCGTCCTCACCTGGCAGCCCCCGGCCGATGATGGTGGGTCGGATGTCCTCTCCTACACGGTGACGCTCTATCAGGGCAAGCGCCAGCAGACCGTGACCACCGCCGCCACCTCCGCGACATTCAGCGGCCTCGTGTCAGGCGACGTGCCGCTCCTGTTCCGCATGCGGGCGACCACGTTCGCCGGCAACGGGCTGCCGGTGTCGCTGGCCGCCGCCAACGATGGCACGCCATTGCCGTTGCCGCCGAACAACCCCTTCATGGGGCTCGACGGCACCTCGACGATGCATGCCAACGCCTCGTCCTCCGATGCCACGATCTTCTCCGGCCCGGGCACGACGGATCTCCAGGTCAAGAAAAACTTGCTTCTCAACGCCACCGTTCCGTCGGTGCTGATGTCTGAGAATGGAGCTCTCGTCTGCGTCGGGGTCGGGACGACCATCAGCACCGCCCAAACGCCGATTGTGATGCTGATTTCTCCGAAGACGCTCCGCCGGCTCGATTACGTCACTCTGATCAGGCCCCAGACCGGTAACCTCGCCGGTGGTCTCTATAACTACCTCGACCACGAGAACCGCCTCGTGCTGGTCAATGGCGACGGCATATTGCAATGGTACTCCAACACCTATGACCCGGTCTCCGACACGGGTTCGTTGACGCTCGTGAAAAGCGTGAACATCGGCCAGCCCATGGTGGTCGGTCTCGTGCCCGACTACGAAGGACGGATCTGGTTCGCCACGCAGGGCTCACTCTCCACCACCGATGCTCCGGCGGTCGTGGGCTACTACGATCCGCAGACGCAGGCCACCCAGACATACAACCTCCCTGCGGGCGAGATGGTGGCCAACAGCATCTCGTCTTCTCCCGCAGGCGTGGCGGTGGCGACCACGAAGGGCCTCGCGCTCTTTGCCGCCGGCGAAAACGGCGCGATAGCGAGGCTCTGGTACCAGGAATATCAGAACAGTGGCGTTCGCAAACCGGGGCAATTGAGCCCCGGGACGGGCTCGACGCCGGTCTTCTTCGGCCCCACGACCGGCTACGAGTATCTCGTCATCACCGACAATGCCACCGCCCCCGATACGAACAACGTCACCCCGGCCGAGAACGTCAACGTCTACAGCGTGGCGGATGGCACACTGGTCGCGCAGACGCCCTTCCTGACGCAGTCCAACGCAGGCACCGAAAACGCTCCGATCGCCGTTGGCAACCGAATCTTCGTGCCGAGTTCGTTCGGCTACTGGTACCCACCCCCGTCGGAAACGGGCCCTGCGACCCCATCGAGCGCACCGTTCG
>DNLZ01000185.1:0-3240 GCA_003488325.1 Planctomycetaceae bacterium | reverse complement strand
TCCGCGTTACCGCGGCTCTCGCTCGCCGACAACCTGATCTACACGGTGCTTGCGAACGCGACGACTCAGGGGACGGGTCCGACGATGCAGACGACCGTCAGCTATTCCTTCGCGGCGATCGACGCGGACACCGGAGCGATCGTGGGCACTCCGCACCCCATCGGAGTGAACACCTTCTCGGGGAGTACCCCGAATTATCGCGATACGAGCAGTTACTCCTGGAACACGCTGCAGATGACTGGCGTGATCAGCCCGGAGGGCGTCTTCTACCAGGGTACGGCGGCGGGCCTCGTGATGGTTTGGCGACAAACCTAGTACACGCCGACGGTGGTGGTGGCGGCGAGTTCGCGGAAGGGTCGGACACCGCTGATGCCATCCCACGGATACTTCGCGTACGGCAGCTCCCGCTCCCCTTCGTCCCGCTCGAGGAAGCCGGGAATGAACGTCTCCTTCGTGAGGGTCGTCAGGCGGACGCGGCCGGTTCCCCCATAAGGCACCACGCGGTCGAGGTCGTCGAAGTCCACGACCTCGATCACGGCCCGCGGCTGGGGCGCGTAGTAGGCGATCGTGTAGCCGTCCGCCGGCACCACGGGCCGTGAGGCCGCCAGGCCCATGAGCGTGTTGCCGTAGGTAGGCGTCATGTACGCGCCGTCGAGCAGTTCCTCGACCGCGAACCGTGTCCACTGGGGAGTGAACTCGGTGCCGCCGGAAAAGATCCCGGTGATCCCGGCCTTCCGGATCGTGGTGCCCTTCTTCTCGAGCGCGATCGCCAGCGATTCGAGGAGCTTCGGCGTCGTGAACATGCAGCGGACATCGTGGCCTGCCTCGAGGATCGTGATCGCCTGGTCGATGCAGTGCTGCTTGTAGGCCTCGAGGTGCTCCATCCACCCCTTCTGAATGAGCTTGATCACCCAGCGCGGGTCGAGGTCCACGCAGAAGCAGATGCCCCCGCGGTACTGCGCCAGGTGCTCGATCGAGAGCCGCAGCCGCCGCGGCCCGGAGGGGCCGAGCATGAGCCAGTTGGCGCCTTTCGGAAAGGATTCGTCGGGAAGTGTGTGGCTGAACTCCTCGTAGTCGGTGCGGAAGTCACGGCTGTTGACCCGCGACTTGGGGATCCCGGTCGTGCCACCGGTCTCGAAGACGTACATCGGCTGGTCGGCCATGCCCTTCGGCACCCAGCGTCGCACCGGTCCGCCGCGCAGCCACTCGTCCTCGAACGGCGGGAACTTCTTGAGGTCGGCGAACCCCTTGACGTCCTTGAGCGGATCGAAGGGGAGCGATGCGGCCCGCTCGAGCCAGAAGGGGCAGCCGGTGGAGGGATGGAAATGCCAGGCCATCATCTCGACGGTGTGGGCGTCGAGGGCCGCGCGGGCGGCGGTGACGGCCGCATCGGTGGCGACCTCGAAGACGGGGGCGGCGGGGGCGACCGAAGCCATGCGGGAGCACCTCGAGCGGGAGGGAAGGGATGGGGAGACGGGAATCGGCGGGGCAGGTGGCGGACTGGCGGGCAGCAGCATCAGCCCTCGGCGGACGCCTCGGACGGCGGGAGCGGGGCGCCGAGCTGGGCGAACAACTGCAGCACGCCGTTGAAGTGGGCGAGGCGGGGACCGTAGCGGTCGATGAACTCACCGAGGGCGTACTCGCTGTCGGTGAAGTCGTCGGCGTTCTCGGCAGCCTCCTGGGCGATGCTCGCCAGGAACTCCGTGTGAACCTTCGACAGCGACTCGGCCGCACGGCGGCACGACGTGGCGAGTTCGGGATTGGCCTCCTTCCACGTCTTGAGTTCTGCGGCCCGCTGCCGCTGCTGGAGCGACACCTGCGCGAGCAGTTCGGTGAGCAGGTCGCAGCTCCGCCGCTGCTGGGCGACCATCTCCTGGAGGAGCCGGTTGGTCTCGGAGAGATCGCCGGCGGGGCTGCTCCTCGCCGGCGGCCCGGCCGATCCAGCCGAGATGTCGACGCGGGTGAAGAGCGGCGGAACGTCGTTCATGAGTTCCCTCGCGGAGGTTCGTCGGCCACGCGACGTCCCTCCATCGTAGGCTCCACCCTTGTGTTTTTCCACGGTCGGCCGCATGGCCCACGCCTCCGTCCCCGTTTACCGCGCCCCTCGACCCACGACGAGCCGGGAGACGGTGGGCTCAAGCCTCCGGGCCGACGGACCGATCCACTGCTCGGTCGGGCCGGGTCGCTCGATGTCGCAGGGATGGGCAGCAGATGCACGAGCAGGCGGTCGACGGGACGACCTACGGGTTTCTCACGGCGGTTGAATCGGGCTCGCACGGCGTGTTCGGCGGCTACCTGCTCGTCGATGTGCTCGGTCGGCCCATCGAGTTTCACTGCACGGCGCCGGTCAAGATCTCGCGTGCCCAGCAGATTCTCTACGGCCCGACGCTGACGGGTCACCTCCACGGCCGGCAGATCGGCGGCGCCCTCTTGGAAGAGGCCGGATCGACACCGGTCGTCGTGCTCACCGATTCCGAGGCGATGCTCCACGTGCGGCCGCACACGTCCCTGCCCGTCGTGCTGGTGCGCCGGTGCGGCGACGAGGTGTCGGGTGAAGGCGGCGGTACCCTGGTCGTCGGTCACACGCTCGTCACGCCGCCGGCTGACGCGGGCGGCGTCGTGAGCCACCTCGAGGCTCTGGCGGCGGCCGTCGATCTCTGCGAGCCGTTCGAGCGGATTCGTGCGGCGATCGACGAGGCCCAGCGGCACTGACGCGGTCGCGCGATGCCCGAGGAGGGTCGGAGGACGCACGGCGCAACCGTGGGCGAGGCGGCGGCGAAAGGACGGTGGGGCGATGGCGGCGACCGGACGAGGCGACAAGGGGCTGTCGGCACGCCCCGCCGTGCGTTCCCTGCGCATCCACTCGCTGGACTGGCCCGCGATCGCGGTGTCAGCGACGCACGTGCCGGCGGTCGTGCGTCCGGACGTGCTGCGTTTGCCGTTGGAATCATCCGCGGTGCAGGTGCTCTCGCTGCCGCTCGCGGCCGCACATCCGAAGGTGAGCCGGTTTCGCTTCGCCGTGCCGGCCGCGCCGCCGACGGCCGTCGACGCGGCTCCGCGCGGAGAGGCCGCGCCGACCGCGCGCCCCGCTGGTCCCTCGGGTGACGGTCCGACCATGCTCCGTCGGACGCGGCTCGCTCCACCGCGCGACGTCGTCAAGCTGTCGGAGCGATTCTTCTACCTGCTGCAGCCCGACCTCGAGACGATGCTTCAGGCGGGCCGGCTCGAGTTTCCGCGGCG
>DNLZ01000163.1:26748-27083 GCA_003488325.1 Planctomycetaceae bacterium | reverse complement strand
TGCTTTTTTTCCGCCTTGAGATCGACGCGATCTGCATTGACGATCTGCACACGGGGCTGAAGGGTGATCACGGGAGCCGAGAACGTGACATTCCCGCCCGCGGCATCGATCACGAGGTTCTCGGACACCGTGAGCGCGGTCTCGTCATCAAAGTAGAAGTCGCCCCCCTTCTTGAACGTCATGAGGTTGTCAGCGCTCACCGTCGTGGCCAGGAGCGCGCGTGCCTCGAGCGGCTCGAGCCCGATCCCGGATGCATGACCGGTCCTCCGCGTGCGTCGCCGCCGGACGCCGGAACTCGGCCGGCCCGGCAGGCCACCGCGGCGGGGAAACAGCCA
>DNLZ01000163.1:25537-26348 GCA_003488325.1 Planctomycetaceae bacterium | reverse complement strand
CTTCACACGCCCTGTTTCTGGGCCGAGCGTCCGCCCGCAGCCAAGGCACCGCCCGACGACATCACATCACCCACGACAGCCGCCCACCGCATCAAGATGCCTCGATGGAGGAATTCACCATCGTCTGCCACTGGGCACTCGTGCGTTCGACACGGCTGTCCAGGAGAACCCGGAACGTGTAGATCTCGGTCGATCCCGAGACGTCCGAGTCGAAGGAAACCACCGCGCTCGAGGAGAACTGGTTGTAGAAGTCCTGGATGGCAGCACTGTTCGACCTGTTGTCGAACGACGGCCCTATGACGACCTGCAGATTCGTGACGTTGGTGAACTCCCGGAGGGAGATCCGGTCCGCGCCGTAGCGGAGGCCGGCGAACGAGGATCGAGCCACGCCGGCGGCCATCACGGGGTTGAGGACGTAGGTCACCGGGGTGTTGACGGTGCTGCCGACCACGCTGTTGGAGCCCGAGCCCAGTTTCACCACGGCAATCGAGTTGTCCACCTTCAGGAAGAGCGAGCCGAACGCGCTGCTGGCGTCGATCACTCCCGTTCCCATCGGCGGCGGCGGCGGGGGCGTCATGATGAAATGCGTGCCCCAGTCCGCGGCCGACATGGGCGTGCCCAGGACGGCCTTGTTCGCCAGATTCACGCGGTAGCTGGCCTTGTAGGGAGACCAGTCGCTGAAGTCCCCGTTCGTGACCGCCTGCTGAGCCGTGGCAACCGACCCGTTGGCGGCGGGAATGTAGTACAGCCGCAGCCCGACATTCGAAGGCACCGTCGGGTCCGACACGTGCTTCGCCACGTCGACGAGGTT
>DNLZ01000163.1:22548-25146 GCA_003488325.1 Planctomycetaceae bacterium | reverse complement strand
TGTTGCCGATCCCGACATTCTGGTTGTTGTTGCCGCCGTTGCCGTACCCGGTGTTGTCCACCTTGATGACGATCTCGGTCGGATCGTGCTCCACGAAGGGGGCGACATGGTAGGTGTCGTTGCCGGTCAGGGTCAGGGTCCTGCCGTCGCCCAGCGCGCGGTAGGTGACTCCGTAGGAACCCTGGCCGGCCGGCGCGGTCATCGTGTCCGTGACGTTCACCGCGACCTGGTTGCTGGAGTAGCCGTGGTCGTACGATGCCTGATCGACATCCCAATCGCCGGCGCCCATGTCCACCGGATAGACCGACATGATCGCGCCATAATGGAAAAGCGAGGGATACTGAGCGTTCACGTTGACGGGGGTGCGATCGACCGAGAAGACCTTCACCCCGCCCTCGACCGACCTGGTGATGGTGATCGTCTTGGTCTGACTGACCTGGGTCACCTTCGCAGTCCACTGCGCGCCGGCGGTGAAACTGCCGCCGTTGAAGGTAAGCGTCAGGCCACGTGAGCCGATCTTCACAGGCACGCCTGCCACCGGCGTGACGAGGCCGGTCGGCGTATCCTGGCCCGAATCACTGGCGACGGAGAGCCGGGCCGTGCCGTAGTCGCCCGCCGTGACGACGCTGATGCGGTAGGTCTCGGTGGTCTGATCGGGGGCGAAGCCGATGTATCCCATGTCGTTACCGGTCACGGCGACACCGCTCGCCGCACCGCCAGCCAGCGCGATCTCCAGGGGGCCGAGCGTTCCCTGGGCGTCAGCGACGGCGAACGTGGCCGTCCCGTTCTCATCGGCTTCGACGACAGCCTGGACGATGTCGAAGACGCCGCCATTGCTGCTGAATCCCTTGACGTACCCACCGCCGATGATGAAGCCCGGATTGAACTGACAGAGAAACGGGATCCCGGCATCGACGCCGAACGCGCCGGTCGAGCCGGTGATCCTCATGGTGCTGCCGAAGAGTTCGACGGCTTTCAGATACGTCGGGTTGAACTGGCTCGAGGAACGGAAGTACAGGTCGTTGAAGCTGTTCCAGATGAACGACCGGGCGGCGGCACCCTGCAGGGCGGCATCCATGTCCAACAGGGCCTGCGGCGCCACGCGGGTGTCGCTCGCCATGGCCACCGTGGGATCGAGTGGCGAGCGGCCGGCCAGGTACAGACTCAGCTGCTCGGACTGGAAGTTGTCGATGTTCAGCCCGATCAGTGAGTTGTGGAGCGGATCGAACGAGTCATCGAGGGCGATGGCCTCGTTGTGGAGGAAGACCGAGGCCGCCACCTTGTCGATCCGGGTGATGAAGCCGCCGGTATCGACCTCGATGCCAAGATAGTCGGTCAGTGTGGCCCTGCTGAACGCGATCTGGGTGTCGCTTGGGCCCTGGTTCTTCAGAGATCCAGCCTGGCCGGCCCAGAGGCCGAACCGTTGATGCAGATTGGCCAGATCCACCTGAAACGCGCCCGGCGTGTTGCGGCCGTCTCCGGAATAGGCGTCCAATCCGTTCGTCCCCGTCGTAGCCACGGTGTCATCGTTCCTGGCCTTCGGATCGGGGAACTCGTTGGGCCGCAGCCCGCTCGTGATCTGCCCTTTGTTCGTGGGATTGGAAAATGTTTCCACCGCCCGGATCTGATTCACGAGGTCGGCGACCGCGGCCGAGGTGTCGACCGCTGCGCCCGGATACATCGTCGCGGTGATGCCGAAGAGCGCCGCGCTGGAATCCGTGCCGTTCGGTGGCAGGGCCATGAGCGCATTGCTCTTCTGGCCCACCACCTGTTGCCCTCGGGGGGAACTCAGGGCGCGGACGAATGCGTCGCTGAAGCCATACCCCACCCGGGTGAGTCGACGTGTCTCGACAGCCAATTCGCGGGCCTCTGGCTCGGACTCATAGACGTGGCGGAAAATCGCGGTCGTGATCTTCGCGGAGAATTCGGGGCTCTCGATGAGCGACAGTGCGGTGGCGTACCGACTGACTCCGGCTTCCAGCTTCAGCAGGTGGTTGGCCATGTCCAACGCGTCGGGCTCGCGCTTCAGAATCTTGTCGTGCAGAAACGAGACATATTGCTGATCGGTCAGATCGGGCACGGTGCTGAACATCCTCGCCAAGACCTTCTCCTCGGATGTCCCACGATCGAGAGCCCGCGTGAATCGCGTGAGCTCCCGAGATGTCGGCGCGCGGTCCAGACAGTTCTGGAAAAACCCCGTGACGACCCGTTGGTGGTATTCCGGCGAACTCATGATCGAGCGAGCCACCTTCGCCAGCGGCGCGCCCTGCCGCAGCTGCGCGACGTAGTGGTTCAGGCCGGCGGGGTTGGGTTCACGATTGAGCTGCAGACGGTAGAGATCCGCCACCTGCTCGTGGAGGTTCACCCCGGCCGGGGCCAATCGCTCTTCGAGAGCCTCCAGCTTCAATGGCCGCGAACGCTTCTCGGAACGGGAATGGCGGGGCCGACGCATGGCTGGTCTCCTCGACGACGGGGACTCTGGCCAAAACACCGCATCCGGCGCGATTCATGCGCTGGAAACTACGGTTTCCTCGGCAACGTGCCGGCAACCTTGAGTTCCCCGAACGTACCTCCGTTCGCCGTCGCCGTCGCCGAAAA
>DNLZ01000163.1:21827-22238 GCA_003488325.1 Planctomycetaceae bacterium | reverse complement strand
CCGAAAAAGATCCTGACAAATCCTGACAGCCGCGGGCTCGCGCGACCGCCGGCCCGCTTGACATCGGCTCCCCTCGGCCGCCCCGCCGCGACCGGGCCCTGCTTCAGCGCCTGACCAGCGGTGCCGCGAAGCTGTAGCCGGTGCCGTACGCCGTGAGGATCAGGTCTCGACCGGCGGCCAGCGGGGCGAGCTTGCGACGCAGTCGGCGAATGTGGGCCTCGAGCGCGTTATGGGCCGTGGGATCGGCGTGGCCATCGTGCGTCCCGATGAGCGTCTCCCGTGAGACGATGCCCCCCCCGGCTGCGGCGAACCGTTCGAGCAGCACGCACTCGGCGGCCGTGACCGTGATGACGGTCCCGTCGGGCGCGGTGAGTCGTCGGGTCCGGGAATCCACCTGCCATGCCGTCTCGT
>DNLZ01000163.1:16049-21455 GCA_003488325.1 Planctomycetaceae bacterium | reverse complement strand
CGGATCGAAGGGCTTGGCAAGCCAGAGGTCGGCACCCGCGTCGAGACACCGCTGCCGCGCCTCGCGACTCGTGTCGGCCGTGATCATGACCACCGGGATGGTCGTGCGGGTGTGCAGGTAGTCCGCGAGCCGCGTCCCGTCGAGGTCGGGCAGACCCATGTCGATCACGGCCACGTCGAACATCTCGCGGACGACCCGGTCGTAGAACGCGACCGCGGTCGACTCCGTGACCACGTCGAACCCGCACAGTCGCAGATACCCCACGAGGGCATCCTGCAGCGCGAGGTCATCCTCGACCACGATGAGCCGCGGGGCGTGGGGCCGTGCCGTGGCGTCTTCACCGCTCATGGACGGATCCCGCCAGGGGCAGGGTCACGGCGACCTCCAGCCAGTCGCCATGGACCGCGATCTCCGCACGGCCGCCGTGTGTCTCCGCGAGCAGTCGCACCAGATGCAGGCCGTGCCCGGAGCCGGGGGCACGCTCGGCCGCGTTGCCCCGTTCCCCCTTGCCGAAGAGGCTCTCCGGGTCGCTCGGTGGCGGCACGAGCCAGCGATTGCCCACCGCGATGCGGATCTCCCTCGTGACCCTCTCGAGCGCCACGCGAATCGGGACGGATGGATCGCCGTATTTGGCGGCATTGTCGAGGAGATTGACCACGATCGCGCGGAGCATCCCGGGGGCCACCTCACAGGCCAGGCCGGCCTGCATGACCTGCCGATCGATGCGGTGCGACTCCCACATCCTCGCGAAGGTGCCGATCGCATCCTCCATCGCGCCCGCCACGTCGGCAGTCCGCCGACCATTCGGGCTGTCCGACTCCTTCAAGAGCGCGAGGTTGCGCGAGACGAGTTCCTCGAGTCGTGCGATCGCTGCGGCCAACGCGTCGAGATGCGGACTGGCGGCATCCGCCCACTGGGGATACTTCATCCGCACCGTCTGCATCTGGAGCCGCATCACCGTCAGCGGCGTGTGCACGTCGTGCGTCAGGACCGAAGTTGCCGTCCCCACGAACTGGCGGAATCGTCGTTCACCGTCACGGACTTCCTGCTCCGATCGCATCCGCTGGTCCACCTCGCGCTTGAGACCACGATTCATCGCCTGCACCTTCGCCACGACGAGCGCCGTGACGATCATGCCGACCGCGAGCGCGGCCAGCACGCCCGGCACCCACCCCGGCAGCGTTCTGCGATCGGGCATGTCGAGAAAGCCCGCGAAGTCGTAATCCGCGGGAAGCCGGCCGACGCTCGCGAACACGTCGCGCACGTGCCGCCAGCGGGCGTGGCTCATGTAACCGGGCTCGACGAGCTCGGGGCGGATCATCTGCCTGAGCCGCGCGGCCTCGAACGCGAGATGGTCCCGTGACTTTCCCTGCGAGTTGCGCGTCGCGAGGATCAGGTCGATGAACTCGTCCGGATGATCCATCGCCTCCCGCAGGCCGCGGAAGGTGGCCTCCCGGAAGCGGTCGCACAGCTCGCGCCGCGTGGTGAGCGTCTTTTCCAGCGTGAAGAGCACGTCGCCGTAGACGTCGATTCCCGCCGACCGGGGCACGAACAGCACGTAGCGATGCTCCTGCCCCAGGATCCGGAACCCGTCGTTCGTGCTGTACACCTCCGTCGCATCGACGTGCTCGAGGCGTTCCGGACCGACCGTCGAGGTCGCCGGGGCGTAGGTGATGCGCGACAGGTCGAGCCCGGAGGCCTTGAGGTAGGCGTTGATCTCCTCGCGGGCGTGCGGCGGGCAGTGGAGCGTCCTGCCGTCCAGATCGAGGATGTTGTCGATCCCCTTCTCGCGCGACGCGAGGAGCGAGATGGCGGAGTGCTGCATGATCGCACCGAGCACGACCACGGGCTTGCCCTCGGACCGTGTGATCATGAGGCCCGAGTTGGCGACGCCGAAGTCGGCGACGCCCTCGAGCACCGCCTCGACGGCATCGATGTCCGGGCCTCCCTCGAGCAGCCGCACGTCGAGCCCGACGTCCCGGTAATAGCCCCTGGCCTCCGCGGCGTAGAAGGCGGCGAACTCGAACTGGTGCCGCCAGTTGAGCTGGACGGTCACCGGCAGGAGGCCGCCGGCACCGCCCGGCGGTCGCGACGGCTCGGCGGCATGCGCGGCCGCGGCCCCGAGGAGGAGCCCGACCGTCGCCATGACCCAGGACCGCGACCAACGCCCCTGCACGTGCCCCGACCTCCGGACGACTCGGCGGCGAAAGCGCCCGCGCCGGAGGCGCCACCGGTGTTGTTCACCTCGCGGTCCGGCACGAAGCGTGGTGGCACGGCTCTCCGGCCGCCGCGCCTCCGACCCCGGGCACTGTAGCATCCGCAGGCAGACGCGCCGCGGGCCGACCCGGGCGCTGCGCGCCCCGACCGCCCCTCCGCGCGTCACTCCAGCCCGTACGCGCCCGCGACGGGGATGTCGAGGCCGCTGCGGCTGGCGAACTGGGTCTTCGACAGGAATCGCGGCTCGAGATTGAAGGTCACGCCGACGTTGTTGCGGCTGTAGTCGACGTTGAAGCCGACGCTCATGAGGAACGACTCGCCGATGCGCACGAGCTGGAACCGCTGGCCGATGTTGCGGCCGGTGAGGTCGATGGCCGAGCCGAAGGAGCTCGCCCACTTCGGGCTCATGCGGTAGGTGTAGGAACCGGTGAGCACGGCCGCCTCGATCGGGCCGCCGAACTGGTTGAACCCCACGTAGAAGCTGCCGCGGGGCGTGCGGTTGAGCAGCGCGCCGACCGTATACAGCTGCTGGCCGCCCGTGAAGAAATCGACATCCGCCGTGGAGAGGACCGTCGTCCGGTCGCCGACGTGCCAGCGGAAGTCGTACTGCCAGAGGCCGAGCACCTGGCCGAAGTTCTGGCTCGTGACGGGGAACATCTCGCCGGTGACGTCGAACGTGATCCAGTCGATGATCCGGCGGTTGCCCATGGGGCCGCGCTTCGTCTGCCACCGCTGCCGCGCCGCGAGGCGGAATGCCGTGAGGTCGTTCGCGATCTCCGTCGGGCCCGTCACCCACCCGGCCAGACCGCGCCGCACCGCGTACGTGCGCGGGTCGTACCTGTTGTCAGGACCGAAGATGAACGGGGCCTGGAGCGGCGTGAGCTGCCCCGGGGTGGCGCCGTAGTCCCAGTAGGGAATGTTGCGGCGGTACTGATTGATCGTGTCGTCGTCGATCTGGTCGTAGAGGGGAAACTGCTGGATCGCCTGGTTGGAGTCGGTGTAGGCGAACTCCGCCTCCCAGACGACCTTGTGGGCGAGGCCGTGCACGTTCCAGAGCTGGCTCTCGACGTCCGGATCGACCGACCACATCGGCAGGCTCGAGCGGATGCCCACCTGGCCGTAGGCACGGTCGAGCGGCGACTGGTCGAGCACCTCGCCCCAGTGCGCCAGCTCGCCGAGCGCGTAGGGGACGACCTTGACCGGCCCCGCCTGGAACGGCAGGTCGAGCTCGTGGCGGGTCGCGAGCCGCTCGCCGATCACGTTCTGCTCGTAGGGCAAGAGCGTCCAGATGTTGCGTCCCTGCCCGGCGATCGGCACCTGCGGAGTGTTCTGCCGCACGTACGACACGCCCGAATGCTGGTACCACGTGACGGCGTCGCGGATGAGCGGCTGGCCGAGCCAGTAGTGATCGAGCCGCGGCCACCACTCGCTCTGCGTGAAGAAGGGATCGACGCGGATGCTCGTGAGGAGCCGCAGCTGGCGGTTCTCCGTCGGCCGCCGCAGGTCGAGCCACGTGCGCTGCTCGTAGCCCTCCTCCCACTCCGCCTCGTAGTACTCTTCGAGGAAGTTCATGTCGCTGATCCAGCCGGCCGTGCCCCGCAGCTGCCAGTCGGCGCCGAGATCCTGCCGATGCCGCCAGAAGGTGCGGCCGCGGAAGGTGCGGTCGGGATACCCCGGATAGATGAAGTCCCGGCGGTTGAGACCGAGGTTGTCGCGACCGACGTCGCCGATGAACCAGGCGTCGGCATCGCCGCTGGCCGGCGTGCCGAAGAAGTCCGGCCGGTTGTAGAGCAGCGACGTTCCGCCGCCCGGGCCGCGGAGGCTCAGGTAGTCGACGTCGAAGTTCCAGTCGACGCCGGACGGCGGTCGCCGCCACCCGAACACCTGGAACGCATCCCAGCTCGTCAGGAGCTGGGTGCCGAAGATCTGGTCGTTCTTGATCTGGGCGTTGTTGATGTAGAAGGTCGGCTTCTGGGCGTTCGTCGAGAGCACCGGCCACCAGAGCACGGGCACGCCGCCGACCGTGACCGTGTTGCCGCGGCTCGTGATCAGCTGCTGGTGCTCGACCGCCGGCTCACCCGTCGTCGGGTCGACGACGCCGGTGCCGAAGGGCCCGGGCAGCGGCACCTGCTCGTCGATGAACGACAGTTCCCGCGAGCGGAACTCCCAGCTCGGCACGCCGAGGCGGCTCGACGTCAATCCGCTGTTGCCGGCCACGAACCGGTTCCGGTCCACCTGCCGGAGCACGTCGGCCCGCAGCCGCACCGCACCCGAGTAGTTGTCCACCGGCGTGAGCACCGTCGCGCCGGTGATCACGCCGCTCGACCGCGGGACGTCGTAGAACATGTTGGCCGCCTCGACCACCCGCTGGCCCTGACGGAAGATCACGTTGCCTTCCATGTAGAGCTCGAGCGGCACGTCGGCGGCCTGCGCGCCGCCGTCGAGATCGGGCTGGGCCGAGCCCTGCGTCCAGATGACGAGGCGGTCGCACGAGATGTCGAGCGGGCCGGCCGGGTCGACCCCGTCGACGACGAGGTTCACGCCCGACGTGATGACCGCGATCCACTCCGTGCCGGTCGGACTCGGGAACCACTTGATCGACAGGGGGGCGCTCGACCGCGGAAAGGCGCGGAGCCGCCGCCCCGAAACCGTCGCCTGCGGCACCGGCGCGACCGGGGCGCCGAATTCGCTGAATTGCGTCTGACGGATCACGGAGTCGTCCGCCACCGTCCCGGCGGTCGCACCCGCCGCGCCCGCGGGCGCCTCGTAGACGGGCGGTCCCCCGCTGCCCGGCGCGACGCTCGTGAAGTCGAGCCGTGGATCGCGCAGCGTCCAGAAGCGTCCAGCCCACTGCGGCCCACGCACCGTCGATGCGTTGTGATCGGAGCCGCCGGCCGATCGCACGCGGACATCACCCGCCATCCGCACGAGCACGCCTCGCACCTGCGGCACGTCGGGCTCGGCCTGCTGCTCGATCCACACGACGGCCTCGTGCGCCGTCGCCTCGGTCTCACCCTGGGCGACCGTGACTCCGCCGGTGAGATGCCAGACGTCGTAGGCCCCTTCGGTCCACCGCGAGGCCTGCGTCGCCCGGATCGCGAGCTGCTCGCCGGGATCGACCGACGGAACCTCGATGCGTCCCGCCTCGGCGATCGCGGACGCCAGGCCGCGCGCGGGAAGTGCGGCGAG
>DNLZ01000163.1:7607-15672 GCA_003488325.1 Planctomycetaceae bacterium | reverse complement strand
CGAGCGATCGCGTGAGGATGCCACCGACGAGCACGACGACGAGCGCGCACGCCCATCCACGGACCCGCCGCGCGCGCGGGACGCGCTCGGTCACGACTCGTGGCACGTGGTGCAACACGCGGATGATGGGATGGCTCGCGAAAACGTGGCGACGTTCGCCGCCGTCGGCGGACTCGGGGACGTGGACGGGGCGACGCGATCGCCTCCCGGTGCAAAAAGACCGGGGCTTATAGGAGCGGCGCGGAGGGGTCGTCAAGCGGACGGGGGCGGTGCGACGGACGTGCAAGTCGCGGCCACGACGGCGGTTATCGCGGCATGGCCATGCACCGCGCGCGCCTGCGGTCGTCCCGCGCGACGAGCGGGGCGACCTGGCAAACCCGGCGAGCGTCGGCGCAGTCACGGCGGGCCGTGGCGGTAAACTGCGGTACCAGCGGGACGACCGAGGTCCCTCGACTCGCCGACTTCGCCTCCCTGCGCCGCGTCCCGCCCGACGCCCTGCTCCGCCCCGCTTGACCCGTCACCTGGGATTGCCCGATGCGCCCCGTCGCCGCCCAGGCTGCCGCGTGGCTGGTGGCCCACCGTCTCCCGCTCTTCGTCAGCGCCCTGCTCCTCGCTGCCGTGTCGGTCGAGCGGGCCCGCACGCTCGTCTTCTCGCGCTCGATCGACGCCATGTTCGACCGCACGGATCCCGCGCTCGCCCCGTATCACCGGCTCGTGCGCACGTTCGGCTCGAGCGAGGTGGCGCTCGCGGTCTACGAGGACCCCGACCTGCTCACCCGCGCCGGCATCGACCGCGTCCGCGAGGTGACGACGCGGCTCGCGGCCGTCCCCGGGGTCCGCTCGGCCACGAGCCTCGCGACCACACCGCTCGGCGACCGCATCGTCGACGTGGAGCGCAACGACGCGGCCCGCCGCCTCGTCTCCCTGCTCGAGGGCTATGCGATCGGCACCGACCGGCGCACCGCCGGCGTGGTGTGCGTCTTGGAGCCGACCGACACGTCCGTCGCCGGCGTCCGACAGCCCCCGTCGCGGGCCGACACGATCGATCGCCTGCGCACCGTGCTGGCGGATCTGCCGGGAGGCACCCTGGCCGGTGAGCCGGTGATGCTGCGCGACGGATTCGCGATGCTGCAACGTGACGGCAACCTGCTCGGCACGACGAGCGCGCTGCTCGCCGGGGGCGTTCTCCTCGCGTGCTTTCGCAGCGTGCGCTGGCTCATCGTGCCGCTGGCGGTGCTGCTGCTCGCGCTCTGGGGCACGCGGGGCATCCTCGCGCTCGTCGGCCTCGAACTGACGATGGTGTCGGCGATGCTCTCGGCGATGATCACCGTCGTGGCGATCGGGACCGTGACGCACGTCATCGTCGAGTTTCGACGGAACCGCGACGAGGGACGGCCGCCCGAGGAGGCACTGCGTGAGACGCTCGCCCGGCTGTTCTGGCCGACCGTCGGCGCGATCGCGACCGACGTGATCGGCTTCGGATCGCTGAGCTTCAGCAAGGTCGGTCCGGTCCAGGACTTCGGCATCATGACCTCGCTCGGCGCCTGCATGGTGCTGGTCGCCGTCGCCCTGTGCGTGCCGTTCCTGGCGCTCGCGGGACGGTTTCGCGACGATCCGCGCTCCGCCTGGGGCGAGGGGCTCTTGGAGCGGGGGCTCGACGGGCTCGTGCGCGGGCTCGTGCGGCATCCGTGGCCGGTGCTCGCCGCGTGCACGGCCGTCGCCACGGCGTCGATGGTCGGGCTCCGCTGGCTCGAGGTCGAGACCGACTTCACGAAGAACTTCAGGGCCTCGAGCCCGACGGTCGCCTCCTACGACACGGTCGAATCGCGACTCGGCGGCGCGGGCGTGTGGGACGTGCTCGTGCCGATCGGCACGGTGGTCGACGGCCCCGCGCTCGAGCGCGTGGAGCGGCTCGCGGCTCGGCTGCGCACCGAGGTGACGGCACCCGACGCGGCGGGCGCGGCCCGCCCCGCCCTGACGAAGGTGCTGTGCGTCATGGACGTGCTCGAGGCGGCGTCGCCCGTCCCGTTCGAGCAGATCCGCGGAACGGCCCTGGGCGGCTGGGCACTCACCGGTGCGCTCGAACTGCTGCGGGGACAGCAGCCCGAGCTCGCCGCGACGCTCGTGGGCCGCGACCCCGCCGACGGCTCGCAGTGGCTCCGCGTCATGCTGCGGGCGCGGGAGCGGCAGCCCGCCGACGTGAAGCGGTCGGTGATCGAGCAGGTGCGGGGCATCGTCGCCGAGGAGGCGCCCGACGGCGAGGTGACCGGATTCTTCGTGCTGCTGGCCCAACTGGTGGAGCGGATTCTCGCCGATCAGTGGTCCACCTTCGCGATCGCCGCCGTGGGGATGCTCGCGCTCCTCACGGCCGCCTTTCGCAGCCCGCTCCTGGCCGTCGTCGCACTCCTCCCCAACGCGCTGCCGATCGTCGTCGTGCTGGGCCTGCTCGGATGGCTCGGCGTGCGTGCGAACATGGGCACGGCGATGATCGCCGCCGTGTCGCTCGGCCTCTCCATCGACAGTTCGATCCATTACATCGCGGCGTTCCTGCGTCGCCGCGGCGACGGGCACGCCTGTGCGGCGGCGCTCGAGACGGCCCACCAGACGGCCGGTCGTGCCATGGTGTTTTCGACGCTGGCCCTCGTCGTGGGCTTCCTCGCGCTCACGACGAGCGGCTTCATCCCGACGGTGTCGTTCGGCTGGCTCTCGTGCCTCGCCCTGCTCGGCGGGCTCGCCGGAAACCTGGTCGTGCTCCCCGTGCTCCTCGCGCTCCTCGCGGGGACGACACCGCCCGTCTGGCCGTGCAGCCCACGTGCGGTACAACACGCCGGTCGGGCGTGAGGGGCCCGTTCCGCCGAGCATCTCGAGAGGTTCAGGAGGGTCGCATGGCCGCGTTCGATGTCCGCAGTGGTGAGAAGACGAGCGTCGTGGCCGATCCGGCAGGCCGCGCGGAGACGACGGCCGCCGACGCGCTGGTCGTCTTCCTCGCCGAGGAGGGCGTCGGCCACGGCGTCGCCGCCGACGTGGATCGTGCCTCCGGCGGCCTCGTCGCCCGACTCGCCGCAGCCGGCGAACTGACCGGACGTCGGAACGAATGCGTGCCCCTGTTCGTCCTGCCGGGCGTGCAGGCCGCCCAGGTCCTCTTCTGCGGCGTGGGCAAGGCCGACCGCGTCGACGCGGGCGTGCTCTTCCGCGCGGCCGCGACGGCCGCACGACACCTCGCGGGCCGCCCCCGCAGCACGGTCGCATTCGCCGCCGAGCGGTCGTGGCCCGCCGCGCACCTCGAGCAGGCGGTCGCCGGCTCACTGGCCGGCATGGTCGGGCAGGACCTGCACCGCGCCGAAAAGCGCCGCACCGCGTTCGGCACGACGACGTGGGTCGGTGCCGACGCGGCCGCCGTCGCCACCGGCGCCGCGCTCGGGGCCGGCGTGAACCTCGCCCGTCGTCTGGTGAACATGTCTCCCGACGAGCTGTACCCGGATTCGTTCGCCCAGGAGGCGGCCGCGGTGGCCGCCCGGTCGGGACTCGAGATCGAGGTCTGGGACGAGGAGCGGCTCGCGCGCGAGCGCTGCGCGGCGATCCTCGCGGTCGGCCGCGGCAGCAGCCGTCCCCCACGGCTCGTGCTCCTGCGTCACCGGGGGGGCGGCGGGGCCGCACCCGCGCTCGCGCTCGTCGGCAAGGGGGTGACGTTCGACTCCGGCGGACTCTCGCTCAAGCCCTCCGAGTCGATGCTCACGATGAAGTGCGACATGGCGGGCGGAGCCGCGATGCTCGCCGCGATCGCCACCATCGCGACGCTCAAGATTCCCGTGGACGTCGTCGCGGCGATCGGGCTCGTGGAGAACATGACCGGTCCGGCCGCCTACAAGCTGGGAGACGTCATCACGGCCCGCAGCGGCACCACGATCGAGATCCACAACACCGACGCGGAGGGGCGGGTCGTGCTGGCCGACGTGCTCGACGTCGTGCGGGGCCTCGGCCCCGCGAGGATCGTCGACGCGGCCACGCTCACCGGGGCCTGCATGGTGGCGCTCGGCCACGACGTCGCCGGTCTGTTCACGAACGATCAGAACTGCTGCGACGCCGTGGCGGCGGCGGCCCGCGCCGTGGGAGAGCGGGTCTGGCAGCTGCCGATGGATCCGGAATACGACGAGCAGATCGCGAGCGACGTGGCCGACATCAAGAACGTGGGGGACGGCCGCTGGGGCGGGGCCATCACGGCGGCCAAGTTCCTGGAGCGCTTCGTCGGCGGCATCCCGTGGACGCACGTCGACATCGCCGGGCCCGCCTTCGCGGAAAAACCGCGACCGTGGACGGACGGCGGGGCCACCGGGTGCATGGTGCGCCCGATGGTCGAGCTCGCGCGGTCTCTGGCCCGCTGAGACGGCTCCAGCGATCGACGCCCGGTGCGCTCAGAGCAGCGTCGCGAGTTCGTCGACGAGCGCGCCGAATCGCGTGAGTGCCGTCGCCACGGGCTCCGGCTGCTCGAGATCGACGCCCGCGTCGCGCAGCAGGTCGAGCGGCCACTTCGACGCCCCGCTCCGGAGAAAACCGAGGTACGCCTCGAGCGCACCCGGCACCCTGCGGGCGACCCGATCGGCGAGCGTGATCGCCGCCGCGAGACCGGTCGCGTACTTGTAGACGTAGAACGCGTTGTAAAAGTGGGGAATCCGCAGGCACTCGAGCTCGAGCTCCGGATCGATCGAGAACCGCGGGCCGAAGTAGGCGTCGAGCAGCTCCCGGTAGATGCCCCTGATCCGTTCGAGCGTGAGCGGCTCGCCCGCCTCGCACGACGCGTGGCTCCGCCTCTCGAACTCCGCGAACATCGTCTGCCGCACGATCGTCGCGCGGATCGAATCGATCTCACGGGAGATGATCGCGGCTCGCTCCTCCCGCGTGGTCGCCCGCTCGAGGAGGAGCCGCGTCAGCAGCTGCTCGTTGAAGGTGCTCGCCACCTCGGCCACGAAGATCGTGTAGGAGGAGTACTGGTAGGGCTGGGCCTCCGCGGAATACCGCGTGTGCATCGAGTGGCCCGCCTCGTGGGCGAGCGTGAAGACGTGCTCGATCACCTCCTCCTGAAAATTCATCAGGATGTAGGGGTCGGAGTCGTAGGTGCCGGAGCTGAACGCGCCGGACTGCTTCCCCGCGTTCGGATAGCGGTCGCACCAGCGGCCGCGCAGGCCGGCCTCGAGGCGCCCGCAGTAGTCCGCGCCGAGGGGTGCGAGCGACCGCACGACCACGTCGACTGCCTCGTCCCAGGTGTGCTTCTTCTCGAGCGCCGGCACGAGCGGCACGTAACAGTCGTAGTGATGGATTTCGGAGAGGCCGAGCACCCGCCGCCGCAGGTCGTAGTAGCGGTGGACGGCCGGGAGCTGGCCCCGCACGGCGGCGATGAGCTGATCGTAGACGGCCAGCGGCACATGATCCGCGAAGAGCGCGGCCTCGACCGCGCTGGGATACTTCCGGACGCGTGCCGCGTAGACGTCGCGCTCGTTCGACCCGGAGAGTGTCGCAGCGAGCGTGTTCGCGTGCGCCTGATACTGGGCGTAGAACTGGTGGAAGACGGTGCGACGCACCTCGGGCACGGTGTCGTGCAGGAGCGTGACGAAGCTCGCATTGGAGAGCTCGACACGCTCCCCGCGTCCCGTCGTGATCGCGCCGAACGTGAGGTCGGCGTCGGTGAGCTGCCGAAACACCTTCGCCGCCGTGCCCGCGAAGGTGCCCTGCATGGCGAGGAGTTTTTCCTCGGCCTCCGAGAGCACGTGTGGCCTGGTGCGGACGAGCCGTTCGATCAGGAGTCGATACGGCGCGAGCGCCGGACCGTCCATCCACGCCGCGAGCCGGTCCGGTTCGATCGCCATGATCTCCGGCCGCATGAAGCTCGCCGCCTCGCCGGCCCGCGTCGAGACGTGCTGGAAGCGGCCCACCATCCGTTGGGCCTCGGCCGCGGCCTGATCCTCCGAGGCCCGCAGGTGCGCGTAGGTGCCGATGCGATCCCCCTCGCGGTCATACGCGAGGTCGAAGGCGAGGCACTCCGCGAGCCGCTCGGGCGAGTGCCCGAGCGTCCCGGCGAACGTCGCGAACCCGGGAATGCGTGCCTCCCAGGCCGCGAGCGCCGCCTCCCATGCGGCATCCGACGCGAAGAGGCTCGCGAGATCCCACGTGTCGCCGGCCGGCACGTCCCTCCGCACCGGCAGCGTCTTGACGGGTGTCTCGGTCATGTCATGCAGTCCTTGTGCACTCCGGTCCAGGGCCGTGGCCACGCACGGCCGCCCGCTGTGACCCGACCGCTGCCGTTCCAGGCGTGTCGGGCCGGCCGCCATCCATCACAACCTCCAGACGGCGGTGCCCCACGCGAGGCCGCCCCCGAAGCCGCAGACCACGACCGTGCTGCCGGGACCCACACGGCCGGATCGCCACGCCTCGTCGAGCGCCAGCGGGATCGATCCGCTCGACGTGTTGCCGTAGCGATCGAGGTTCACGAAGACCTTCCATTCCGGAAGGTCGAGCGCGTTCCGCACGCCCTCGATGATCCGGGCATTCGCCTGATGCAGGACGAACAGATCGACGTGCTCGAGCGGCACGCCCGCCCGCTCGGTGGTCGCGCGGATGTTCTCCTCGGCGAGGCGGATGGCCCACTTGAACACCGCGCGGCCGTCCATCTTCATGAACTGCTCGCCCGCGGAGACGCCCTCCGGCGTCGCGGGAAGCCGCGATCCTCCCATGCGGCAGACGAGCAGATCAGCCCCCCGCCCATCCGCCCCGAGGCCGAAGGCCAAGAGCCCCGCGTCCCGCCCCGGTGCCGCCGCCTCCACCGACTCGAGCAGGACGGCACCCGCGCCGTCCCCGAAGAGGGGCCACGTCTTGATGTCCTGCGGATCGACCACGCGGGAGTTGGTGTCGGCACCGATCACGAGCGCCAGCCGGCTCGTGCCCGCGACGAGGAACTGGGCCGCCGTCACGAGGGCATAGGTGAAACCCGCACAGGCCGCGGTGACGTCCATCGCCGGGGCATCGAGTCCGAGCATCTCCTGCACCACGCAGGCGGTCGACGGGATGCACGTGTCGGGAGTGAAGGTGCCGAGGACGAGCAGGTCGACGTCCCCGTGCGGGCGGCCGGCCTGGGCGAGCGCCATCCTCGCCGCTGCCGCGGCGAGGTCGCTCGTCGCGACGTCGGGGGCCGCATGGCGGCGTTCGTGGATGCCGGATCGGGCGACGATCCACTCCGGATCACAGCCGAGCCGGGCGAGGTCGGCGTTCGTCACGACGGTCGGAGGCACGAAACTGCCGATGCCGGCGAGTCGGAATCCGACGGCACGGCCGAACCGGGATGGCCGCGGCGAAGTGAGTATGTCGGACATCGATGCGGCCGGAGTCTCTCGAGGGCCGTGATCCTACCGTGACCCGGGAGACTCGACCAAAGGGCCGATCGGACGGCGATGCACCGGCTCACGAGGACGGCGCACCGAGGACTGTCACTCCTTCGGCGGCGCCGCGTCCGCCGCCTTCTTCTGCACGACCGCCGCCCGATCGAGACGGATCTTTCCGTACTCATCGTCGCCGACGACGTAGTACCAGTCGGCAAAGCGGCTGTTGAGCTCGCGCACCCGCTTCTTCGCCGCCTCGACCTTGCCGTCGTACTCCTCCTGGCGACGGCGATTCTCGCGCTCGACGCGGCGACGCTCTTCCAGCGCCGCCTGGGCCTTGGCCTCCGCCTCGTCCGCCTTGCCTGCGGCGTCGTTTCCCTTCTCCTTCGCGCCTGGGTCGGCGGGTGTCGCGGGCTTGGCCTCCTCCGGGCCATCGGCGGCGGAGTCGGTGTCGGCATCCTTCGTGGCGGGAGCGTCGGCGGCCGGCTTTGCCGCGGCTGTTTCGGGCGCCGCCCCATCCGCCTCGGGAGCGGCTTCATCGTCGGCCGCCGCCTCCTCCGCCCCCGCGTCGGCATCGATTTCGTCCTCGTCGGCCGCGTCGCCGTCGGCCTTCGATGGCGCGGCGGCGTCGGTTGCAGCCGGAGCGTCCGTGGGCTCCGGAGCCCCCGCCGGTTCAGCCCCGTCCTTCTTCTCGTCAG
>DNLZ01000163.1:0-7241 GCA_003488325.1 Planctomycetaceae bacterium | reverse complement strand
CTTCTTCTCATCGGCTGGCACGGCCGGCACCTCCGGCAGTGGGTCGATGACCGGCTTCTCGAGAAGATCCTCGTTGAAGCGGGCCATCACGAAGAGGTAACGGCCCGTCTTGCCCTCCTGCGTCTCCTTCGTGGCCGAGTCGTCGCCCGTGCCGTCGGCGGATACCGCGGTGCCGTTTCCGAATCGCAGGAGATACTCCACCCCGTCCTTCATGCCGACGACCGTCTCGCCGTTGCTCGAGAGAATCTCCCCGGACTGGAACGGAAAGAATCCGCGCTGGGCCAACGAGGCCACCGCCTCGCGGTCGCCGGTGAACGACTCCTCGGCCTTCAGATCCCCGCTGAGACCCGCGGGCTTCCTCGCGACGTCGACGATCTTCAGGTCGCCGAGCGCGGTGCGCAGGTCATTGAGCTTGGCCGATGCCAACTCCTCGTCGTCGGCAAGTTGTTCCTCGCGCGGCTTGTTGTCCTCGCCGAAGCCCTCGAGCCTCACGAGCGACCACTTCGCATTCTTGTCGTCGTACGCGACGTCGATCCGGGCCCGACGATCCTGCGAAACGCGGAGTCGGCCGCTCGCCTCGTCCACGCCGAACGAGCAGGTGGAGTCGTCGATCGTCACCCGCCGCACGTCCCACGGAGAGAGCCGCAGCAGGTCCTTCTCGATCCAGTCGTCGAACTTCGTCGTGAACTTCGACGTATCGAGCTCCACGCGATAGACGGGGTCCTGGCCGGCCTTCCGCACGAACCGCAGCGGCCTGCTGCCGGACGCATCCCCCGCGCCGCGACGCTTGTCCTCCTTGCCGATCACGAGCCGGGCGAGCCGGTTGCCGGCTGCGTCACGAATCTCGACGAGCCTCCCGACGCCGGTCATGCCCGGCTGGATCTTCTCGGGGTCCGGCTCGATCACCCCGTAGGTCTCGTGGTCTCCCGGAGAGGTGCTGACGATGTCGAGGATGGGCCGATCGACGAGCTCGGTCGCCGCGGCCGCGAGCTGCTCCTTCGCATCGGCGGGGTAGTTGTCGTGGGACGGAAGCACCCACACGCCGTCCGACTGCACGACCTTGAACGGCTTCAGCGTCGCCAGCTCGTCGTCGTACGACACGATCGACAGGCTGCCCGCCTTCGACGCGTCCGACAGCTCCGGGAAGAGCACGCGGGCCGACTCCGGCTCGATCTTCGCCGTCCGGAACCGCGGCTGCACGAGCCACCCCGCCAGGAGCAGCGCCGCCCCCACCCCGACGAACGTGCCGGTCCGACGCAGCGTCTCCCGACCGTCAGCCCCGCTCCCCTGCCCTTCCGAATCGTGGTGCATGGACGTGCTCATCGTTTGCCTGATCCTCCCCTCACTGCGTCGTCATCGGAGCCTGGACTTCGCCACGCCCTCGCGCTCCATGGCGCGGCGACGGAAGAACACGAAGAACGCCACGACGAGCGGTGGAATCGGCGGCAGGAGCACGGCCAACCATTTCTGCCGATCCTGTTCGCGCCGAATCTGCGCCTCGAGCTTCCGCTCGACGGCGTCCACCTGCCCGTCCCGCTTGCGTCGCAGCTGCTCGATCTTGGTGTCGAGCCGCCGCTGGGCGAGCCGCTGGCTGCTGGCGAGCTGCTGGATCGCCTGCATCGCCGCCTGCGGATTCGCGTCGCCCTGCGACTCGAGGTCGCGGATCTTCTGCTCGAAGGCCCCGACCTCCTTCTGCATCGAGTCGTTGGCCTCGCGCTCCGCCCGGTCGAACTCGGAGATGAACGACTGCCGCTCGGCCTCGGCCTGCTCGCGGGAGGCGGCGACGGCGTCCTCGATCCGCTCGAGCGTGCGGTGCTTCGGCTTGCGCTTGCGGATGTCCACGAAACGATCGTCGCCCGCAAGCTCGTCGAGGATGTTGAGCACGAACTCCACGTTGTCGAAGTCGAGGCCGAACACCTCATCGGGCCGCGTGCGCAGCCCGAAGATCCGGCCGTCGAGCAGGTCGATGTCCGCGACGATCACGGCACGCACCGGCTTCGACGGCTCCGCCTCTGCGGGGGCCTGCCCGTCGCCCTCCGGAGCCGCCTGCGCCGCCCGCTCGATGCGCGCCGCCAGCACCATCGACTCGTCCGCCTGCTTCTCGAAGATCCGCAGCTGCCGCATGTCGCCACGATTGCCGACCACGCGGTCGACCTCGATCGTGCCGGTGCGGTTGGCGACCGTGCGCACCAGCGGCGTGAACGTCACCTCCGCCCGCCCCTGCCGCTCGATGCCGCCAGGGAACGGGAAGAGCACTTCCTGCAGGCCGGCCGTGATCCGCTCCGCCTCGTTGAAGCCCGCCTGACCGCCGCCGCCGTCGATCGTCGCGTCGATGAAGACGAACTCGCTCGGGAGCTCGAGCTTGAGGTGCGGGTTGTAGTCCTGGTACACGACGAGCGGAGCCGCCCCCATCTGCCCCCGCGCGGGCGCCCCCGAGCCGGCCTTCAGGCCCACCCCGAGCGCCTCCCAGAGCATGCCGAGGTCGCCCTTCGGCTGCGACTGGCCGCCGAACATCGCCATCGGCCCCGCGGGCCCCTGCCTCGGCTGCGACGTCCCCGGCACGCCCGTCATGAGCACCGGCAGCGGATCCTCGAAGATCGCGACCGGCTGGCCGGACCTCACCGCCTCGACGAAGTGCACCATCTGCTCGGGTCCCAGCGACGACGGCTGCACCGCCAAGAGCACGTCGAACCGCTCGGTGATCGGGCTCGAGGCATCGACCTGCACCACCTCGTACTGCTTGTCGAGTTCCTCGACCAGCGGCTGCCGCGGCCGGACCTGCCCGCTCATCATGTCGAAGCCGCCGAAGAGGTCGGCGTCGGTCGTGAGCACGCCGATGCGCCTGCGCTGCTGCTGCGCGGCCGTGCAAATCGACCTGATGAGCTCGTACTCGACCGGCGTGCCCTTGTCGAAGAAGGGCACGACGACCTTCTCGAGGCCGCTGGTGAACGCGCAGCCGAGGAAGATCTCCTCATCCCGATAGGCCCCCCGCACCCGCGACAGCACGCTCACGGGCTCGATGCCGAACTGCTGGCTGGCGAGCGAGGCGGCCTCCGTCTTCGGCTCGGTGGCCACCACCTGCACGTTCACCTTGCCCCGACCGAGCCGCTGGAACTGCCGCAGGGCGTTGAGGAGATTCAGGCGGGTCTGCGCGTAATCCTCGGGGACCGTCGGGCTCACGTAGGCGGTGACGTCGATCGGCCGACGCGTGTCGAGGTCCCGGAGAAGACGCCGGGTGTCACCGGACAGGGAACTGATGCGTCCCTCGGAGAAGTCGGGACGCAGATCGGCAGCCCGGCAGACGAGGACGAGCCCCGCCGCACCCGCCGCCAGTCCGAGCGTGCGGACCAGATAGTGCACGCCCATCCGTGCGCCGTCCCGGCGACCGGTCCAGTGGCGGCGCCCGATGAGGACCATCGCCACGTAGAGGCAGACGGCGACGATCCCGAGAAAGTAGGCGATCGACGAGAGGCTCACGACGCCCCGACCGAAGTCGGAGAACTGCTCCGCGAGGCTCCATCCGCGCACCTGCTCGGCGAGCCGCGGGGCCATGAACGTGCCCGCCCGGTCGGCCACGGCGAGCGGCGCGTTGAAGAGCACGCCGAGAATGAACCCCACGGTCAGGTTGCTCGTGAGGAAGCTCGCCACCATCCCGACGGCGAGCATCGCGAGCCCGGTGAACCAGTAGCCGAGGTAGTTGGTGAGAAAGAGCCCCGCGTCGGGCGTGCCCCAGCGCAGCAGGATCACGAGGTTGCAGATGCACGAGAAGATGAGCGCCACGGTGAAGATGCCCACCGCGGCCAGATACTTGCCGAAGACGACCTCCCAGTCGCTCGCGGGGATCGTGAGCAGGAGTTCGTCGGTTCCCTGCCGCCGCTCGTCGGCCCAGACGCTCATGGTGATCGCCGGCACGAAGACGAGCAGGATGAAGGGGAGGTAGCGGTTGAGCTGGTCGAGGTTCGCGAGATTCGAGTTGAAGAACTCCGGCGGCCAGAAGGCCGCGAGCGACCCGAGCAGCACGAACACGCAGATGAAGACGTATCCGGTCGGATTCGAGAAATACGCGACAAAGTTCCGCTTGAAGACGGCGTCCAGAACGTGCCACTTCATGATTTCGATCCTTCGGGCGAATCGTCGGTTGGATCAGCCGAGGCGGGCCCGTCGCCCGCACGTCGGCGGCTGGAGGTCGGTCGATGCTGGTGTGGTGGGAAACGGCCGGACGTCGCTGCGATGGTCATGGGCGGGGCTGCGTGCCCCAGGTGGACGAGGACGCCGCCACCCCGGCGGCGTGGTCATGCGGAACGCGTCAATTCGTGGAACCGCTCGTCGAGCGTGCGTCCCTCCCGCCGCAGGTCGGCCGGAGTTCCATCGAACCGCAGCCGCCCCTCGGCGATCAGGATCACGCGGTCGGCGAGCGCCTCCACCTCCTGCAGGATGTGCGTCGAGAGGAGGATCGTCTTGCGTTCCCCGAGCCGACGGATCGTCTCACGCACCTCGCGAATCTGGTTGGGGTCGAGGCCGCTCGTCGGCTCGTCCAAAATGAGGACGTCCGGCTCGTGGAGCAGCACCTGCGCCATGCCCACACGCTGGCGATAGCCCTTGGAGAGCTTGCCGATCGCCTTGCCGATGACGCTGCCCAGTTCGCACTGCCGCACGACGGCGTCGATGCGGTCCCGCTTCTGGCTGCCCCCGAGACCGCGGGCGTCGGCGAAAAACTCGAGCAGGCTCCGCGGCGTCATATCCGGATAGAGCGGGCCGTTTTCCGGCAGGTAGCCGAGTCGCTCCGCTCCCCGCAGGCGGTCGGTGGCCATGTCGTGCCCGGCGATCCGCGCACTGCCGGCCGAGGGGGCGAGATACCCCGTGAGGATCTTCATCGTGGTGCTCTTCCCCGCGCCGTTCGGGCCGAGGAACGCCACGATTTCGCCCCGCGGAACGCGGAACGAGACGTCCTTGATGGCGATGAACTCGCCGTAGTACTTCGTGAGGCCGTCCGCCTCGATCATCGCCCCGTCGTTCGTTCGTGCCGTTTCGATCATCGCGCCTTTTCGGAAAGGTTGGCCAGCATGTCTCCGCCGCACGCCGGCCCATTGTTTCCGGTGAACCGCCGGGCGGCAATCCCCGGGACGGTCAGGCCCCGGCGGGAACGCGGTCCGGCAGGGGCTCGAACAGCGGATCGGGACGCCCTCGGTGCCACGCGACGTGCACCCGCCACGCGTCCCGTGCCGCCGGGTGATCGGCCCGAAAATGGACGCCGCGGGTCTCTTCCCGGACGAGCGCGGCCCGGATCATGAGCCGCGCGACCTCGAGCATATTTTGAAGCTGCCAGCCCTGGGGATCGGCGAACTGCCTCGGCAGCACGTACCGGCACCAGCCCTCGACGTCCTCCCGAGCCTCTTCCAGCGACACCCTCGAGCGCTCCACGCCCACGTGCCGCCACATGAGCGCGCGGAGCGAGTTGCGGATGTCGGCCAGATCGAGACCTTCCTGCGTGCCGGTGTCCGTGGCGGCCGTCACGCGGGCCGCGGTGATCGAGGGCACGAGGAACTCGTCGGCGGCGATCCCCTCCGCGAGGACGTCCGCCGCGGCCGCCGCCCCCGCCCGGGCCCCGTAGACGAGGCCCTCCAGCAGGCTGTTGCTCGCCAGACGATTGGCGCCGTGCAGGCCGCTGGAGGTCACCTCGCCGGCGGCGAACAACCCGGGAACGGTCGTCCGCCCGGTGTCGTCGACGGTCACGCCGCCGATCATGTAGTGGGCCCCGGGGCGCACGGGAATGCGGTCGCGGGCGAGATCCAGGCCGAACTGCGCGCAGAGCGCGGCCATGCCCGGAAACCTCGTGCGGACCATGTCGGCGTCGAGGTGCGCGAGGTCGAGGTAGACGTTCGCGTGCTGCGTGCGGTGCATCACGACGGTGATCGCCCGGGAGACGACGTCGCGCGGCGCGAGTTCCGCCCGCTCGTCGAACTCGGGCATGAAGCGGCGGCCGTCGCGGTCGACGAGCCATGCCCCCGCGCCGCGCACCGCCTCGGTGATGAGGCTCCGCGCACCGCCGGCGATGTAGAGCACCGTCGGATGGAACTGCATGAACTCCATGTCCCGCAGATCCGCTCCGGCACGCCAGGCGAGGGCGATCCCATCGCCACTCGCGCCGGGAGGATTCGTCGACTCCCGGTAAAGCTGCCCCGCGCCGCCCGTGGCGAGGATGGTGCGACGCGCCCAGACGATCGTCTTGCCATGCGCGGGGTTCCAGACGATGGCGCCTCGGCAGCCTCGCTCGTCGGTGACGAGGTCGATCGTGAACGTGTCGGGCCATACGGAGAGGTTGTCGAGTTGACGCGTCCGCTCGATCACGGCCCGCATCACCTCGCGACCGGTCGCATCGCCGAGCGCGTGGACGATCCGATGGTGACTGTGCCCCCCCTCGCGGCCCAGCGCCAGGGAGCCGTTGACCGCATCGAACCGCGTGCCCCACTCGATCAGTTCCGCGATGCGCCCCGGAGCCTCGCGGACGACGGCATCGACGACACCCTCGTGGCACAGTCCGCCCCCCGCCACGAGCGTATCGGCCACGTGATGGTCGAAGCGATCTTCCGGATCGACCACTCCCGCGATGCCTCCCTGCGCCCACTGGCTCGATGAACTGCGGAGATCGTCCTTCGTGACGACGGTCACCGAGAGGCGGGGATCGACCGCCAATGCCGCCCGCAGTCCTGCGAGGCCGCCGCCGAGAATGAGGATGTCGGTGAAGCAGTGCGGCACCCGCTTCGGACCGAAGGAGACGAGATACCGCGGCCCGTCGTAGGCGTCGCTCATTCGCCGGCCGTGCCGCGGAGGTACGCCTCGAACTGCTCCCGGTACGAGGCGGGCGGACGGCTGCGACGACCCTCGGCCTGTCCTCCCTTCACGTCCGCCGGCACGTCGCGCGACGAACGGGATCCGTCGGCCCGCAGGCCGAGGCTGCGGAGCGCCTGCTCGAAATCCGCACGCCGTCGGGGATCGGGACTTTCCGCTCGCCGACGCATCTCCTCCCACCGCGACAGAAACGCGCGGGCCTGCTCCGGGGTCCACCCGAGTGAGTCGAGCACGTCGGTGCGGCCGGAAGCCAGACTGTCGCGCAGATGCTCGATCGCGAGGTCGGCCGCATTCCGGGCGTGCGAGACGTCGGCGTCGGTCCACTCCATCTCTCGACGGTCCGGTTGCCCGGTCGCTCCGCCATCCGCCGAGTTGCCTGCCGCTCGATCTCC
>DNLZ01000181.1:3238-5258 GCA_003488325.1 Planctomycetaceae bacterium | reverse complement strand
TACTGCCGGTGCAACGTAGTTGCAACTATACCCGGGTCCCTCGCCCCTGCGATGGCCGCCTGCCGCGGCGGCGGCGTTCGGCCGTCCGGGTCAGCGCGGCGCCGCGAGTGAGACGCGGATGATCTCCTTGTCGTTGCGCACGACGATCGCGCGGTTGGCGTACGCCGGCGGACACCAGACCACCTCGCGGCCGAACGCGGTGTTCGTCGGCTCGAGGAGATGCGCCCGGTCGAGTTCCTCGTAGCCGGCGGGCGAGAGCCTGGCGATGACGAGGTCGCCGGTCTCGGCGAAGAGCCAGTAGCGGTGATCCGACCCCGCGGCCCCCGGCTGCCGCACGATGAAGGCCGTGGCCGATCCCTTCGGCCGGTCTCCGAACGGACCGCCGCCCGTCCAGACGATCTCACCGGAGGGAATCGCGACCACCCGCAGATCACCCTTCTCGTGGAAGCCGTAGACGTGGCCGTCGGCCACGAACGGCTGCACGTTCACCGCCGAGAGCCCGTGCTGCTTCTTGTTGCGCCAGACGGTCTCGGCGCCCGGGGTGTCGCCGCGGAGCTTGAGGAGGAGGTTCTTGTCCTGGAAGCCGCCGACGAAGAGATGCTCGCCGACCTTCACCGGGGCCATGATGATCGAGCCGTTGTCGGCGCCGTAGGCCGCCTCCCAGAGGACCGCGCCGGTCTCCGGCACCACGGCGTAGATCCCATCGGGCTTCATGAAGAGGAGCTGACGCACGCCGGCG
This sequence comes from Planctomycetaceae bacterium, assembly GCA_003488325.1. Lineage (GTDB taxonomy): Bacteria > Planctomycetota > Planctomycetia > Pirellulales > UBA1268 > QWPN01. Next base: position 4,519 of record DNLZ01000181.1, on the reverse strand, counting down.
TGCTCGATGATCGTCGGCGGCGAGTAGCCTTGCTCGGGGGCCGTTCCGACCCGCCAGAGTTCCTTGCCCGTCCCCTTGTCGAACGCCGCGGCATGCGCCACGGCCGTGCCGACGACGCAGATGAGCCGGTCGCCATCGACGAGCGGATGACTGGCGTAGCCCCAGAGCGCCGTCTTCGTCGAGTAATCCTTCTTCAGGTCGCGTGCCCAGACGACGCGTCCGTCGGCGGCGTCGAGACAGAGCAGATCCCCTTCGGCACCGAGCGTGTAGACGCGGTCACCGTCCACGACGGGCGTGCAGCGCGGTCCGGCCGGGTAGGAGATCGTGTAGGTCACCGGATACTCGTGCTTCCAGAGCACCTTCCCGGTCTTCTCGTCGAGGCAGAGCACCCGCTCGGTACCGGTGGACGCCTTGCGGTCGAAGTTCGCCACCTTCACGTCGTCGGCCGTGACGTAGTCGGTGACGAACACGCGGCCCCCGGCCACGGCGGGTCCGGCGTACCCGCCGGCGATCGGCGTGCGCCAGAGCACCTCCGGGCCGCCGGCGGGAAACCGGTCGAGGAGCCCGTCCTCGCGCCACTCGTTGTCCCGGCCCGGCCCCATCCACTGCGGCCAGTCGTCGGCCCGCGCGGGCGCGGTCACGAGCAGGGCCAGGGCCAGCAGGGCGCGCAGGCGCTTCCACACGTCGGCCACGAGAGGGAGGCGTGGCGTCGCGAAAGGGACCATCGGAAGGGCTCCGGAAGGCATGTGGCCGGGGTCGCGCACGTCATGACGAGGACGTGGCCCCGCGGGCCCCATGATACCGGTGCGACCCGAGAGCAGAGCGGGCCGCCTGCACGAGCCGGCGGCTACCAGCGGCCTTCGAGGCCCACGTTGGCGCCGTTGAGAAAGACGCTGCCGGTGCCGCGGATGCCGGTGCCGGCACCGGGGCCGGTGGCGGCCGAAAAGTCCCACTGATCGGGCGCGAGGGCCACGCCCGTGAGCCAAAACACGTTGTATCCCACCCGCAGGCCCAGGGAATCGGTGAATCGCCAGATCGCGGAGAGGTTCATGTCGGCGATCATTCCCATGCCCGCGAGGTCGCTCGAACGTGGCGAGCGGAAATCGGTGGACATCGATTGCGACTGCGACAGCATCGTGCCGGCCACGCCCACCTTCATCCAGCCCTCGAGCGCCCAGTTCTCGAAGGCCATGCGGCCCCGTACGCCGGTCTGTCCGGCGAAGAGGTTCGACGTCGCGTCGACGATGTAGAGACTCGGCACCGACGCGTCCTCGGGCTGGA
>DNLZ01000181.1:0-2920 GCA_003488325.1 Planctomycetaceae bacterium | reverse complement strand
GCCGAGCCGGGCCGTCTCCTCGAGCCCCGCCCAGCGGAATCCAGCGAGCCAGTCGAGGCTGCCCCCCTCGTAGCCGGAACAGCGCTGCCACGGATAGCGGGAGGACCGGTCGAAGCCGCCATCGAAGCGATGGAAGACGGCGTTGGCCTCGATCGAATTGATCTCGGAGTCGTAGTCCGCACCGGCAGCGCTGCCGTTGTTGAAACCCGCCGCTGCGTAGCCGAGCGGTCCTGCGGCCTGAATGGTGGGTCGTCCGCCGACGGCGACGTCACGGGTCTGCATGTCGTAGAGACCGAGGTAGCCCACCTCCCATCCCATGCCCTCCTGGCCGTAGTCGCCGAAGAGCACGCGCGTGCCGACGCCGATGGGGGGAAGAAGACCGCGGCTGGCGAGGACGGTCTCGTCGGTGGTGCCACCCGCCGCGACCGCGATCGGTCGGGCATCGGTGGCGTTGTTCCGCTGCCAGAAGAGCGCCTCGGCCGTGCCGTAGAATCGCTCGTCGAGGACGGTTTCCCCGACGGCGGGCTCCACCGCGGCCAAGCCCAGCCCCGCCATCGCCACGAGCACGACCGCACGCAGGACCGGAACGACCCGGACCGGGCGGAGCGACGCGGGGCGGCGAGCGGGCATGGGCGTTACGACCGGTACGCGGTGACAAATCGATACAGGTGGTTTTTTCGGCACCTTCGGCGTGCGGCATGAGGGTCGTTCACCGACAGGGAGAATTCGGGCGAATCGCGTGGTCTGCGGGGCCTTCGGAGCCCGTTTCGCCTCCCTTTGCCCCGGCAAAGCGGCGGTTCGAGGGCCTCCCGCACCCGGTGATTGGAGAAGGTGCCCTGGGAAAACGTGCGCTTTGGCGAACCATTCGGCCGGGTGTCGCCGTACTACCGATATTCCGACGGGCCCGCCGTGCGGCCTGATCCCGCCCCCGCCCCTTCCAGCGACTGGTGCTTTCATGTCGAGACTCCGCCGCCCAGCGACCCCGTCCATGCGAGCCACCCGGAGGCGTGCCCGGCCCCTCCCGTCGCTCGAGCGACTCGAGTCCCGCGCCCTCATGGCGGCCGACCTCGACCTTTCGTTCAACGACAATCTGGTCGAGGGGACGGAACGGGCGTTCGCCACCGCCGGCGGCGACGTCACCTACACGCTGACGCTCCGGAACACCGGTGATCAGACGGCGACCAACGCCGACGTCTCCGTCGCGCTTCCGGCGGCCGTGGCACGCGCGACCTGGACGGCCGCCTATGCGGGCGGAGCGGACGGCCCGGTCATCGGGGCCGCCGGCCCGGACGCGCTCGTCACGCTGCCGGCGGGTAGTTCGGCGACGTTCACGATCGTGGCGACGATCGCCCCCACCGCCACGGGCGAACTCGTGGCGACGGCGACCGCCGCGTATGCCGGCGAAACGCTCACCGCCACCGATACCGACCGCATCGTCCCCAACCTGGTCGTCGTCGGTGACACGGCGCGGTCGGGCGGGACGTCGAGGGTGCGGCTGCTCGACGCCGTGACGGGCGCCACGCGTGCCGAAGTGAACGCGTTCGAGGCCCAGTTCACCGGCGGCGTGCAGGCACAGCTCGCCGACATGAACGGCGATGGTCTGCGCGAACTGGTGGCCGTGCCGGGCCGTGGGCGCCGCTCCGAGGTGGCCGTGTTCCGTCAGGACGTCGCCGCGGACGGCACCATCTCGTTCACCCGCGACGCCTCCTTCTCACTGCGGCCGTTCGGCGCGGGCGCGACCAACGGGCTGTCGATGGCCGTCGGCGACTTCGACGGTGACCGCCGCGATGACATCGCGGTGGCCGAGGGCGGCGACAACGGTCGCGTGAGGGTCTACGTCTCGCGACCGACTGATCCCGCGCGCGTGGAGCTGCTGCGGTCGTTCATTCCCCTGATTTCCGGTCGTCAGACCGGCATCTCGCTCGCCGCGGCTGATTTCGGCACGTTCGGCACGACCACCGACGCGACGACGCTCGATGGCCGTTCGGAGCTCGTCATCATCAGTGGCGCGGGCAGTGCGCCCGTCGTCCAGATTCGCGACCTGTCGAAGCCCCGCGTCCCGGTCCTCGACACGATCAAGCCCTTGGCGGGATTCCGTGGTGGGGTCGCCGCGAGCATCGCCCGAATCAACAAGGACTCGATCCCCGATCTCGTCTTCTCCCAGGGCCTCACCGGCACATCCAAGGTCGAGGTCTACGAGGGCGTCGTGGATAAGACGAAAGACAACAAGCGGCTGGCAGCCTTTGCCGCCTTCACCGATGACGCCTCCGTGAAGCCGATCTTCGCCTCGGGTGTCGATCTCGACGCCGATGGCCGTGCGAACGTCATCCGCGTGCTGCAGTCGGGGGCCACGGGCCGCGCGATGCGCACGTTCACGATCGCCGACGCGACCGATGGCGGCGTGACGGTGACCCGGGACACGGCCGCGAACGAGGTGGCGTCGCTCGGCCGTGTCACCGCGTCGGCCGCGGCGACGCTCCCCGGCATCGTCACGACGGCATCGGGGCTCCAGTACCGGGACGTCAAGGTCGGCACCGGTGCGAAACCGGCTTCCGATTCCTCGAGAGTGCGGGTCAATTACGAGGGATGGCTCCTCGACGGCACGCGGTTCGACGGCAACAGGGGCACGGAGTTCGCGCTCAACGGCGTGATCAAGGGCTGGACGGAGGCGCTGCGGTCGATGCCCGTCGGCACCCGCCGCCAGCTCATCATCCCGCCCGATCTGGCCTACGGCGCGGCAGGCACGGCGAACATTCCGCCGAACTCGACGCTCGTCTTCGACGTCGAACTCCTCTCGACGACCTGACGAGCCGGGACACGCCTGTCGCGACACGCCGACCGTCTCCGCGGAACCCCACGGGGCAGGAGGTCGACCCCGGCTCCGAGTCCGTGTCCGATCTGGAGTCCGACCCACGGCCAT
>DNLZ01000318.1 GCA_003488325.1 Planctomycetaceae bacterium | reverse complement strand
GCGTGCAGCCGAGGATCGAGCGCGTGATCGTGGCGTCGGTCCAGGCCGCCCGGGCGAGCGTGCCTCCCTGGAAGGCCGTGTGATCGCAGACGAGCCTCGTGGCCCGAGAGCCCGACAGGTCGCAGTCGGTGAACACCGTCCAGCCGAGTTGGGAGCGCGAGAGATCGCAGCCGGCGAGCGTCACCTCCTGGAGCACCGCATGCCGGAGGTCGATGCCGGTGAGGTCACGGCCCGAGAGATCGGCCCCCCGCACCATGCAGGCGGCGAGCGACCCGCCGCGGACGGCGAGTCGGCGCGCCTCGGCCGGAGCGATCATCCGTCGCTCGACGTCATATGGAATCACCGGCGCTGCGAACCGCGTGTCGCTCACACGTCACCCCGCACCGGCCCGGGGCTCTCGAGAACGGCCCCGGCCGTCGCGGCCCGGCCGAGGTTGGCTCCGCCAAAATCCGTGTCGATGAGCACGGCGTTCCAGAGGCCCGCTGCGAAGAGGTTCGCGCCGCGGCACGACGCCCTCGTGAGATCGGCCCTGACGAGGCTCGCCCGCAGGAGTCGCGACTCCGACAGCATCGCGTCGACGAGCACCGCGTCGTCCAAGGTGGCATCGGCGAGATGGCAGCGATAGAACCGGGTGCCTCGGCCGAAGGCTTGCGTGAAGTTGGCCCGGTCGAGGAGTGCCCCGCTGAAGTCGGCCCGGTCCACGAGCGCGTCTTCCCACACGGAGCCGGCGGCCCGAGCGCGCCGGAAACAGGCGTCGGCGAAGTCGGCGCCCTGGCCCGATCGCATCGCCGTCAGGTCGGCCTCCGAAAAGTCGGCGTTCGCCGCGTGCGCCCCGGCGAGCGAGGCATTGGCGAGCTTCGCGCCGGCGAACCGGGCGGCGGTGAGCGTGGCCTCGGCGAAGTTGGCCCGCTCGAGCATCGCTCCATCGAATCGCGCCCGCTCCAGGTTCGCCCGCGAAAAGTCGGCTTGCGGCGCGACGGCTCCCGTCAGATCGAGCCCGACGAGGTCGAGGTCGGCAAGCTTCGCGCCCGTGAGGTTCGCGCCGGCGAGTGTGGCACCGGCGAGCGTGGCCGTCGTGAGGTCGGCCCCCGCAAGATTCGCCCGCGAAAGATCGGCCCGCGTGAAGTCCGCCGCTGTCAGATCGGCGGCCGTAAAGTCGGCTCCGGCGAGCTTCGCCGCCACGAATCGCGCGTCGGCGGCGATCGCGTGGCGGAAGTCCGCGCCGGCCAGGTCGAGACCGGAGAAATCGAACCCCGACACGTCCATGTGCTCGAAGCCTTCGCGACGGGCTGCCTCGGGATCGACCGGCGCGTCCGGGTCGAGCGGCTCACGGAGGGCCCACTTCGGCAGGGCGGCATCGATCTTCGCCGTGTTGGCTGCGAGTTCGGCGTCGAGCTTCTCGCGAAAGGCGATCAGCTCCTCCTGCTTGGCGATCGTCTGCTCGACGGCCGCCTGCAACCGGCCGCGGAGTGCGGCCGGTGTCTTGGCCTGGCCCTTCACCTGCTCGAGCATCTCGGCGAGCTGCTGCCGCAGGGCGGCCGGCGAAGTGGGATCCTCGCCCGGGCCGGTCGCCGCCGCGAGGATCGCCTCCACTTTGGCCCGCGTCGGCCGGGCGAGCGCGAGGATCTCCTCGCGGGCCGCCTCGATCCTGGCCACCCTCTTGTCGTATGTCGCGAGGGCCGTCCCGAGATCGGGCAGCTTCGACCCGTCGCGGACGAGCGACCGCTTCGCCTCTACGTCGGCCACCATCGCGACGAGCTGCTCACGAACCTCGGCGGGATACTTCATCCCAGCCCGGATCGATTCCTTGATCTCCGCCTTCATCGCCTCGGCCTCGGCCTGCGCCTTTTTGCGGGCCGCAACTCTCACCGCCGCGGTCGGCGGTGGCTCCTGCGCTCCATCGCCCTCGTCGAGCCAGGCGCGGTAGTGCGACAGCGGCTGGTCGGCGGCGCCGAGCGGCTCGGCGAAGAGCAGCATCCTCGCCACGTCGCGAAGCGCCAGCGACATCACCGGGCTGATGCCCCGCCACACGAGCACGAACGTCCGGGCGTCGAGATCGACGGCGACCGTGTCGAGCGCGAGCGGCACCTCGCCGAATGCGCCGGGTGGATCGTGCAGCCGAGGGCCCGTCTTGTGGAGCACGAAGAGCCGGACGCGGATGCCCGGCAGCTGCGTGCGCACGTCCGCGTTGTCCGCCACAAGGTTCTCGAAACCGAACGGCTCGTCACCGCGAAAGTACCCGGGGAGCCGCTGGTCGGGTGGGGCCGCCATGAAGAAGTCGGGATCGAATCCCTGCGGCAGCCACGGCCAGCGGTCCTTGATCCAGCCCGGGCCGAACACCCCGAGCGAGAGCCGCCGCTGCCGCCACGCGCGGTCCAGCGGTCCGAAACCGGCCGGCTCCGCGTCGGCGCGCGGCGAGGTGATCGGATGATCCGCGTCCTCGATGCGCGGCATCGCCTCGACGGCCCGGCCGACGCCGATGGGATTGGCGGGATCCTGCGGTCCACCCAGCGCGGCGGCGTAGGTGAGTGGCTGGCGTTCGACGTAGCCCGGCGCACCGGGCCGATGGCCGAAGAGCGTCTCCTGCCAGACGCGCGGGCCGGAAATCATCAGCTCCTTCCGCCTGCCCGCCACCTCGACGGCGACCGCGAACTGGTTGGCAGGCGACAGACGTGGCCTGTGCGCGGTGCCGACCACGGTGTACTCACCGCGCGGCTTGACCGGGACGAAGTCGGAAGCGTGCGCAAGACCCAGCGACGGATCATCGTCGATCCAACGGTCGCCCTCGGGCTGAAGCGGCCCGCCCTCCCGCGGGACGAGCGCGCCGTCGGCTCCGATCTGAAACGTCGCCTTGACGATGAACGCGCCGTCGAGCGGGCCATCCCCGCTCGTCTCCGGGCCGAACCGTCCGACCAGCCACGTCGGCACGAGGATCTCAGGGTTACGGTTTTGGATTTTCATGCCGACCGCACCAGCGACCCGCGATCGAGACGGTCACCCGAGGTTGATGATGGGGCCGCTT
>DNLZ01000493.1:2091-3844 GCA_003488325.1 Planctomycetaceae bacterium | reverse complement strand
CCGACGTGTCCGAGGTACTCGCGGATGCGGTGAGGTACTGGAGGGGCTCCGGCCGATCGGCGCACCCGCGACAGTGGCGGTCGAGGGTGACGGCCGCCGAGCGCCTCATCGCCCGCGGTCGTGCGATCGCGGAGTTCACGAACGCCGGCCTCGACCCGTTCGCGGAGGTGAGCGGATTCGGCACGATGACCGCCGAGGAGTATGCAGACGAGGTGACCTACCTCGCGGACCATCAAGGCTAGGTGATACCGACCGACAACCGCCCCGGCACGTTGCCGGTGCGTGGAAACCAGTGACCCCCGTAGGTGGAGACGAGAAGATGCTTTCCCGCGATGTCCAGATAGGCTCGACATACCACTGCCGCGTCGGTGACCGGCTCGCGCTGGTCAGTGTGGTCAGCGACCGAGGAGGCGCCGGCCGCCGATACTCCTGCCGGACGCAGGACACCGGCCGCATGATCCGCGCGTCGGCCGCGAAACTGCGACCGATCCCCGGATCTGACCTCGACACCGCGGAGCGGTCGAGGAAGGCCGCTGCGGCTGCGAAGCGCGGCCCGCGGCCGTTCTCCGGTGCCGTGGGCGACGATATGGTCGCGGCCCCCGGCCCCGTGCCGGGAATCCTCGCGAACGTCGGCCCGTCGCCCGTCGCGATCCTCTCGCGGCCGAACCACGACACGATCCGCCGCATCGTGGACGGCGTCCATGTCGCGGAGCCGTTCGCGCATGTCGCCCGTCGCGTCCGCGCCCGCATCGGCTCGATGGTGATCTGGAACACGATCCCCCGCGCCCTCCGACGCGGCATCCTGTTCGCGGCGGCCGAGCGCCACGCCGAGGGCCGGCGGTTGTACCGGCTCGCGATGCGGCACGACCCGCTGCCGTCGCCGCGCATGGTCGCGGAGGCGGTCGGTGTGGCCTGCGGCCTGGGGCCGATGCCGCGCTGAGGCTACTGGCAGAGTCTACGGGCCGGCGGCACGTTGCCGTCGGCCCCGGATCGAGGAAACGCGACGGCCGTTCCGGCCGCCGCAGACCGGAAACGCGACGAACCCCTGAGAGAGGAAACGAGAGATGGACACTATCACGACGATCTACCGTTGCCCGACCGCCCGCCGCGGAGCCCGCATCGAGGCCCGCATCTATGACGGCGCGAAGTCGAGCCTGACCGTGCCGTACCGGCACGAACTGTCGGCCGCGCAGAATCACGCCGAGGCGGCCCGCGCGATGGCGGAACACTGGGACACGCCGCACCAGTTCGCCGGCGGCGCCACGCTCGACGGCGGGATATGGGTGTGGGTGCCGCTGGTCGAGGGCGTGACGCCGCTCGTCGGCGTGACCATGCCGGCCGGCGTGACCGTCTCCCGCGTCTCCCGTGCCTGGGCGCCTGCCTGACCCCACGACCGTGCGAACCCGCGGCCGGCAACGTCGCCGGCCGCAACCGACCCCCGAGAGAGGAAACGAGATCATGGCGACGAGTTGGAAATTGACCGGCGACGGGCTGGAAGACTGCCGATTCCCCACCCTCGCGGACGCGCAGGAGGTGCAGACCGCCACCGAGTATGCCGGCGACGGCTACTTCGCCCCGCGGATCACGGCGTCGAACGATCCGCCGAACACGACCGCCGCCGACTACCTCGCGGCCGTATGGCCCGACTACCCCGGCCCCGTGCCGGCGGGGACCGACCCCGATGACTGGTTCGCGGGGTGCTGCGACGAGTGACGACCCGACCGTACCAACGAGGGCCGGTGCGTTGCCGGCC
>DNLZ01000493.1:1362-1747 GCA_003488325.1 Planctomycetaceae bacterium | reverse complement strand
AGAGGAGACGACCAGTGACAAAGATCGAATTCACCCGTGCCGTCGAGATCGCAACCAGCGACCGTGACCTGGGAGGCATCGACACCTCGATCCTGCACGGCTACGGGCTGGAAGACTTCCGAGCCGTCGCCGTGTCGCTCGACACGGTGGCTGCGATGATCCGGTGGCAGTGCTGCTACCTGACGGGCGGCATCGACGCGGAGGAGTTGGCGGACATCCGCCGAATCTTCCGCCGCCGCGTGGAGATCGTGGCCTGACCGGCTCGACCCCCGAGCCGGCGCCGCCTGCCCGCGAGGCGGCGTCGAGTCGGTGGCCGCAGTGGCCCCCGGATGATGGAAACCCGAGACCCCCGACCGAGGAGACGAGCATGAACGCCCGAGCGAAC
>DNLZ01000493.1:0-1057 GCA_003488325.1 Planctomycetaceae bacterium | reverse complement strand
GAGCGAACACGACGATCGAGTGCCGGCTGGACGACGGCCGCGAAATCACCCTGACCCCTGACGACTGCGCCTGCATCATCAACGCGATGGCAAGGCGGCACCTCCTCGCCGTGATGGTCGAGGAGATTCCTGCGGACATGGCCGACGTGCTGACGCACAACGCATGCGCGTGGACGACCGGCTGCGACGAGCACGACGAGGAGGTCGTGCTGAATATCACGGCGTCTGACTACACGTCGGCAACGCCGCGACAGAAGACGAGGAAGCGGTCGAGGCGCTGAGGATCGAGACGGCGGCCGGCGGCACGTTGCCCCCGGCCATGGAAACCCGAGAACCCCCGGAGCGTGGAAACGATGTTCAAAAAAACCCGAGCCGATTACCCGCCGGGACTGTTGGCGATCTATGACAACGGAGGCGCGACCATCCACCGCTACACGGTCGTGTTCACCCCCTACAACTTCTTCGGGGGGCTGCGGTTTCCGACTCTCACGATGAGCGCGAACCCAACGCACCCGCAGGGGGTCGGCCTCCGCGGCGAGAGCAACAGCCGGCCGACGAAATCGCCACGCGAGCGCGTCATCGGCCTGGACGATCTGCCCGATGGATGCCGCCGCTGCGTCGAGGACGATCTCCGTCACTGGGAGGTCGAATGCCCGCACTGCGGCGGCCTGGGGCCGGAACTGATCGCCTCCGGCCCCCATGCCGGCGAGCGTTGCCGGGTCTGTGTGAGTCACTGACGATTGCCCGGCCGGCGGCACGTTGCCCCCGGCCGGCGGAACGAGTGGAAACCCCGAGAGAGGAAACGACAGATGAATGCGACGAACTGTGACCATCACCCGATCTACACCGTGGCGAAAACCGCCATCGATCAGATGGGTGGCGCCTGTCTCGCGGAGGACGCGGCGGCGGCGGCGGCGATCCTGCTGATGCAGCACTGGGAGGATGCCATTCCCAACTGGGGCGGCGACGGCCCGAGCGGCCCCGAGGTCGAGCGGATGATCCTGGGCGACATTCGCGACACGCTCGACGCGCTGGGGCGACTCCTGCGGCAGATCGA
>DNLZ01000276.1 GCA_003488325.1 Planctomycetaceae bacterium | reverse complement strand
ACGACGCCGAGGCCGACCGCGCCCTCTTCCAGGCGATCGAGGCGAACCTGCGGCCGGACGTGCCCTGCATCACGCTCGACTGCGCCGTCAATGATCCCGCGTTCGCCGACGCGTGCGTGGACGCCCTGCTCGCCGGGATGCGTCGAGGACGTGCACCCCACGCCTGATCGCGATCACTCACCCGGGTGCGATCGGGTCGCGGGCCGGATGCGGATCCAATGGTCGGTGAAACTCAGATGGGGCTGAACCTCCACGGCGGGCATGTGGCATGTCGTGCAGTCGGACGTCAACGGAGCGGACGAGCATTTCCGGGACGACGAAGCATCCCCATGGCATCCGACGCACCGCTCCGTCGTCGCTGCGGCTCGCCGCGTGGCTGCTCCATGCGGATCGTGACAGGTCAGGCAGTCGAATCTGTGGTCGCTCTGCCTCGTGAAGCAGGCCGACTGTGCGAGTCCCACCGGCGCGAATCGCACGATCAGCGTGTTGTCGGGCCGAATATCCTCAGGTGGGAGCTGGTCATCCCGCCGATGGCACTCGCCGCACGCCCTGATCGACTCCAACGGCGAGAGGCGTTTCCACTCGCCCGCCGCTTGATCCGTTCCGCCGCGCGTCATCGCGGTTGCGTGCAGGTGGCCGCCGGGATGGCAGCGCACGCACCCCACGCCCACGACGACCGCCCCTTCATCAATGCGGCCGTCCCGCGCCGGCACGAGGCTGGCGTGGCAACCGAAGCAGGCCCGCGTTGTTTCCGGATCGAGGAGCTTTCCGCATGCTGCCAGGCCGCCGCGGGACTGCATGGCTTCGGTCCCGAGCGTGGCATCCAGGAATCCCGGTGGATACCACGACAGCGCATGTTCGAGCATCACGGTGCGCCCGTCAGGATCGAGCCACGTCGTCACGGGAGTACGGGCCTGCATGCCCGAGCCGAAGAGCCACTGGACCGGAAGGGGTGCCACGCGTTGGGTGTGCTCGAACCAGGCACTGGAATCTCGTTCGATGAACCGCCCGAGTGCGTCGTCGTCGCGCCGGGCCGTCGCCAGCGTGGTCGCTGCGCCTGCGTCGATCCGGGCGAGCGTCCGTCCGTGCGGTGACGCACGGTGCTTTGCCACGACGTCTCCGTGACACTCGATGCACGACGAGTCCGATGCCGCGGTCGATCGCTCGTGGGCAGACAGGCCCGGGATACCCGTGACGATCCCGGGCATCACGATCGCCGGTGGCCTCGCCACCAGCCACGATGCCGCGACGACCGCCAGGACCATCGCGACGAGCAGGACGACGACGTGCGACGGCGTCCTCATCGTGGCTGCTCCGACGTCGTCATCCGGTCGAGCATGTCGACCGCCGCCGCCGCCAGGGTGCGATCGGAGTCGGTGGACAGCGTCTCCAGGGTCGTCCGTGCCGCAACAGGCCTGCCGGCCTCCAATTCGAGCATCGCTATCGACCACGAGGCGTCTCCCTCGTCACGGGCGAGGGATTCCCGAGCGACGAGCGGTCCCCGGGCGAGGTACTCGTCGACCGCGATCATCGTACGATCGTGCGATCCGCGGCGGATGTCACCGTGGATGGCAGCCAGGGCGCGCGCGAGGTCGCTTTCGGGATCCGGCCGAGCCCGCAGCCGCTCGAGCACTCCCGCCCGGAAGATCGACGGCGCGCCCAAGGTGAGTCGCTCCGTCTCGGCGATCTGCTCGGTTGCGTCGATCAATCGACTCGTGCCATCCGCCAGACCGGCCTGCGTCATCGGCAACAGGATCTTGAGCGCGGCCCGCGGCAGCCGCATCGCGAGCAGGACGTCGGCCTGCCGCAGCAGCGGCCGTGGGTCGGGCCGACCGGTGCAGAGGCCGCAGAGGTCGAGCGTCCAATCCGTCCAGGCCGGCTGCGGTGGCGCGAACGCCCACTCCCCGTCCTCGACGAGGATGCGATCGGCGATGCCACGCAGGATCGCGGGACTCGATGCGGGATCACCCGCACGCGCGAACGGCACCACCGGCGCGTCGATCACCATCGGCTTGAAGATCCCCGGCTCGAGGCCGCGAATGGCGGCCGTATCGGTGGCCGCGATGAGGATGAGCCGCGTGCCGCGGGACATCAACGGCACCCACCATCCGCCGGGACTGCCATCGAGGGCGGGCTGACGCATGTCCCACCCGGCTCGCAGTTCAGCCAGCCGCGTCGCCTCCGCGACGAAGCGACCGGCGATGAGCGCCCGGCGGGGCACGAGCCACGGTCGCGGTCCATCGGGTTGCGACCACGCGAGCATGCCGGCGGTCCGCTCATCGAACGCGAAGGCCGTGCCACCGGGGCCACACTGGGTCAGTGGCTCGACGAGTTGTCGATACTCGAGACGTGCCGACAGTCCCCAGCCGAGCCTCCACGGCACCGCCCACCAGGGGCCCGTCGCCGCGCACAACGAGACGGCGGCCACGATGGTCGCGAGGCCGTATGCCGCGTGTCGCCGGGAGATCGCGCCGCGCACGCCGACGGGCGCCGGGGGACCCAGGCCGCGAAGCCCGGTCGGGCAAAGCGTCGGGGTCGATGGTCGGATGTCGCCCACGGCAAGCCACCATGCGAAGGGCGTCAGTGCGGGCAGGGATGAAGGATTGGCGACCAGCAGGCTGTGCAGCACGATCCACGGCAGCACGGGCATGGCACCCGGCTTCGAGTACGCGCACCGGAGAAGGGCAACCGACCCCAGAACGACCCAGGCCGCGAACTGGATCGCGCACGGAGCGGGCCCACCGATCGCGTGACCCGCGAGGATGCCAGGGTCACCCCCCTCGCGCAACACGACCTCGAGCGGCGGGACGAGCATCCACGCCGAATCGAGAAGCCCGAGTGGTCCACGCGGTGTGAGGCACAAGCCCGCCAGCACGAGCGCGCGCTGGCCCCCGGCGACACCGGGCACGGCGAGTGCCAGAAGGCTGCGCGGACCGAGGTTCGCCCAGGCGACAGCCACGAGGAAGGAGCCGATCTCGCGCCGGCGCCCGAGCGATGTGCCCGCATCGCGATGGGCGGCGTGCCACGCGATGATCGCGCACCCGCCGGCGACGTCCCACCACAGGCTAGTCGGATCGAGTCCAGGTGACGTGGCGACGAGGGCGGCCGCCGTTCCCGCGATCGAGGACACTCGGTCCTCGCACCGTCGGCAGAGCCGCTGGCACCACGCGAGGACACACCACACGCCAACCATGCGCACGAGCATGAGCGCGGTCGGCCCGCCCGCGGCGATGAGCAGATACCAGAGGAGGCCTCCCAGCCAGTCGGCCTCGCCGCATGGATCTCCGGCCTGGATCGCCGCGGAGGGCGCGACGGCGCCAGCGACGATCGCGCGTCCGCGGGCGGCGTCCCACCAGACACCATCTCCGTCGATCGGCTGCAGGATCAGGACGATGCAGAGGCCGAATAACGACGCACGAAGCCAGTTGCGGCGACCGCTTGAGCCCGCCCCACCGGCTTGGTGACCGCCGTCGCTCGGAGATGACACGGGCAGGGTCCGCGGGTGTCGGGGCACGCCGCGGGCAGATCCCTTCGGGTTATCGCCTCTGCGGCCACGCATCGTTATCGTATGGCAGCGTCGCGTTTTGTTTCGTGGTCAGCGTCAGGGGGGAAAGATGACGTCGCGCTCATGGTTCGCCGCCCCAGGCACGCATGCGGTCCCCGTCATGGCGGCCCTCACGATCGGCATGCTCGTGGGCTGTGGCCGGTCGGACTCGCTTCCGCGAGGGGCCGTCGAGGGCACAGTCACGTTCAATGGCGATCCTCTCGCCGAGGGCGTCATCCGTTTCATACCGTCCGGCGAGACGCAGGGCCCGATGGCCGAGACTGCGATTCGTGATGGGGTGTTCGCGATGCCCAAGGCATCGGGCCCCTGCGTCGGCACTCAACGCGTGGAAATCCTCGCGTTCCGCAAGACCGGCAGGAAGATCGTGAACGAGGGCGTCGAGAACGAAGAGGTCGAGCAGTTCATCCCTCCGCGCTACAACGCCTCGAGCGAACTCAGCGCGACGATCAAGGCGGGCGCGAATGCGCTGGCCCCGTTCGTCCTCGCGGACGGTCCGCGGTAGCGACGCGCCCTGCGTCTCGGCTGGGGGCCACGCTCACCGTGACGCCTCGCCCGCCCGAGCGGGTGACGGCCGGAAGCAAACGGATGCGCGGATGCTTGCGAAATCGTTGGCAAGGCACTATCGTCTGAATGGGGGATCAACGTCGTCAAGAGGCGTACGAGACTGGTCGTTGGGATCGAGAACGCCCAGGGCTCGTCGCCGACGGGAGGAACACGGCACCATGACTGCACGCCTTCGATTCGCTGCGTCGAGGAATGGGACGCGAGGTTTCACGCTCGTCGAATTGCTCGTGGTGATCGCCATCATCGCCGTGCTCATCGGGCTGCTTCTGCCCGCTGTCCAGAGCGCGCGGGAGGCCGCACGCAGATCGAATTGCACGAACAACGTGAAGCAACTCGGGCTCGCGCTGCACTCGTTTCACAATCGCGGCGACAAGTTTCCGCCAGCGAGTGTTCGCCGTGTCGGTGTCCCGGGAGTGGACGAGTGGAGCACCAACATGATTTCGTGGATGGGTCGCCTGCTCGCCTACATGGAGCAGACGGATATCTTCGAAAAACTGGACTTCGAGATCGAGCCGGGCATGGGTGGCTCGGACGCGACGAATTACAACCGAGTCGCCCGCCGGATTCGCATCTCGAACTTCCGATGCCCGACAGATCCTGCCCGATTCTCCCGGGATACGGCCAACGAACCCACAAACTATGCGGTCTGCCTGGGCGATTCCGAGGGGCACCGCACGTACCGGAACGTGATGGACAACAACAGCAAACTCGGTTTGCGCGACGTGCCAGACGGTACATCGAACACGATGTGCGTCGCCGAGATCGTCGTCGGCCATCCCTTCAACGAAGCCGCCAACTCGTCCGGAGGGGCGTGTGCCGCGGGAGCGGTGTCAAATCCGAGTGTGCGGGGTAGGAGTTGGCTCGATGCCACGACCGTGCGCGACTACGCCTACAACACGATCTTCGGCCCCAACGCGGAACGTCACCGAATGCAACCTCAACACCGGGGGTGGCTTCGCCCT
>DNLZ01000191.1:2505-3155 GCA_003488325.1 Planctomycetaceae bacterium | reverse complement strand
CCCGTCCGACTCTCGTCGTCGGAACGCGATCGGCTCTACGAGCAGGCCGCCCGCGACGCCGAGCCGCTCGAACGGCAGGCCCTCCAGCTGCGACGGCTGGCCCAGCTCCTGCAGCCTTCGGTCGTCCACATCGACGCCACGAAGCCGCTCGCACGGCCGCGCAACGGCAAGACGACCGAGGAGGAGGCGGGCTCGGGCGTGGTCGTCGAGATCGCGGGCCGCACGGTCGTCGTGACCAATCGGCATGTCGTGCACCGCGCGTCGCTGGACGACATCAAGGTCAGGCTCGACGACGGCCGTGAGCTCGTGCCGCGGCGGCTCTGGTCGGACGCGGCGACCGACCTCGCCGTGCTCGAGATCGAGGCCGACGTGGATCTGGCCCGGCTGGCGGACGGCGACACGGTGCTCGTCGGCGACACCGTGCTCGCGATCGGCAGCCCCTTCGGCCTCGCCCGGTCGATCACGCTGGGGATCGTCTCGGCCAAGGGGCGGCGCGACCTCGAACTCGGCGACGGCGCGGTGCAGTTTCAGGATTTCATCCAGACCGACGCGGCGATCAATCCGGGCAACAGCGGCGGGCCGCTCGTGAACCTGCGCGGCGAGGTCGTGGGCATCAACACGGCGATCGCGAGCAACTCCGGCGGCTCCGA
>DNLZ01000191.1:1901-2095 GCA_003488325.1 Planctomycetaceae bacterium | reverse complement strand
TCGCTCGACAAGGAGTTCGCCCAGCCGGAGGCCCACCGGCTCGGGATGGTGCGGCCGGTGGGCGCGCGTGTCGAGGGCGTGACCCGCGGGGCCCCGGCCGAGCGGGCCGGCCTGCGGCCCGACGACGTGATCCTCGAGTTCGACGGCCGTGCCGTGGAGGACGACGATCACCTCATGAGCATCGTCAGCATGAC
>DNLZ01000191.1:0-1532 GCA_003488325.1 Planctomycetaceae bacterium | reverse complement strand
GTGCGACTCACCGTCGCCAGCCGGGCGACCTTCGAGCCGTGAACGGCCCGTTCGGGACCGTCAGGTCGCGGCCGCGGCATCGGCCAGCCCGCGCAGCATGCAGTCGCGCACGGCCACCGCGTCGCACCCCGTGAGCAGGTCGGCATTCGGCCGCCACTGCCTCACCTGCCGGCGATCGATCACGAGCATGCCGGCGGTCAGTTCGCCCACCGTCTCGACGTCGGCGGCCACGGTCTCGCGGTCGAACAGGCCGGGATTCGTGAGCGCGACGAGGGCGACGACGTCGTGGAGGAGGATCCCCTCGCTGCCGAGGATCTGCCGGTGTGACCGAAACGCGTGGGCGAGCATCTGCTGCACGACGTAGCCCGCGCGGGAGGTTTCGTCCGGGAGTTCATCGAGCAGGTCGAACCCGAGCAGCACCTGCGAGCTCGTCTCGAGCGGCACGAGCGTCTTCGTCAGCGGCTCGCGCACCACCTGGCGGGCGGCCGCGGGGTCGCAGTAGAAGCTGAAGTCGGCGACGGGCGTGGCACTGCCCGCCGCATGCATGGTGCCGCCGCTGATGACGAGCCCGCCGACGAGTTCGGCGATGGCGGGGTCGCGTCCGAGCACGCGGGCGATGTTCGTGAGCGGGCCGAGCGCGAGGATCGTGATCTCGCGGGGATGCGCCCGCACGCACTCCCGGATGAGCTTCTCCGACGCATGCCCGCCATGGAGCGGGACCCGCGGGAGATTCGCGCCGCCGAGGCCGTCGCTGCCATGCACCGAATACGGACGCTCGGGCAGCGGCACGTCGTCGCCCGCCGCCCCGAGTCGCGGCAGCCGCGGCGGATCGAGGAACGACACGAGGGCCTGCACGTTCGCCGTGGCCTGTTCCGGAGGCACATTGCCGCCGACCGCCGTGACCGCCACGACCTCCAGCCTCGGATCGAAGAGGGCCATCGTCAGGGCCACGGCATCGTCGATGCCCGGATCGACGTCGATGATCACCTTGCGGGGCGTGGCGGGCAGCGGCACGGGCTGGGGCGACTCCGCGGCGAAAGGCGTTCGGATAGGATTCGGGACGAACCGGCGGGCCGAGGAACGCCTCACGGCCCGCGGTGATCGTATCCCATGCGGGCTGCCTCCGGCAGCGGCCGCGACGAGGACCGCCGGCGCATGGCCCACGCCCCCCAGCCCGAGGACAGGACCGCGTCGCTCGATGTCGAGAGACTCCTCGGCGACCTGCGGGGCGGGCGGCAGCCGAGCGAGGTCGAGGCCAGGCGGCTCGTCGACGACGTGCTCGCCGGACACGTGCCCCTCGACACGTTCGGCACCTGGCTCGTCGCACTCGCCGAGCTCGGCGAGGGAGCCGAGGCGATCGCCGGCGTGGCCGGCGCGATCCGCGGTCGCATGCGGACCGTCCCGAGGACCGGCCTTCCGGCGGACACGGTGGTCGCGGACACGTGCGGGACGGGGGGTGACGCCTCCGGATCGTTCAACATCTCAACCGCGGCGGCGTTCGTCGTCGCGGGCGCGGGGCTGCCGGTCGCGAA
>DNLZ01000484.1:17690-18556 GCA_003488325.1 Planctomycetaceae bacterium | reverse complement strand
TATCTCGGATGCGCTCGAGCGAGACGCTTTCCCCGCGAGCCCGCGGCAATGCCGCGATCAGCCCGCGGTCAGCGATAGAAGGTGTCGAACGCGGCGTCGTGCAGGGCGTGGAGACGGGGCCACGGCCCGTGGTCGTGCGTGCCGAGCCGCGGCTCGCACGGCCCTCGATACCGCGGGCCGCACGTCGGCGCTCCCGCCACGCCGATCAGGTCGAACGGCTGCGGTGGGTACGCCGGGTGGCAGGGAGCCGGCGGGACACACGGCGCGAGCTTCCGCGGTTCACCACAGGCATGCAGGAAAAGCGGTCGAGCCTGCCAATCGGCCGGCGAGTCACTCCGCGGCGGCACCATCGATTCGATGAGCGCGTCGGCGCTCTGCCGGCGTGCGGAGGTCTCGACGGCCTCCCGCGAGGTCCCGGCCCGAAGGGGGGCCGTGACCGGCTCGGGCGCGGGCGCCGCGACGTTCACGCTCAGCGGCACGGCCACGAGCGAGACCGTGCCGAGGCAGCGCATCGCGCGCCGGCCCGCACCGCGGCATGACAGATGACTGGCCATGGATCGCTTCCCGGGCGATGGGGTGCG
Source organism: Planctomycetaceae bacterium (assembly GCA_003488325.1). Lineage (GTDB taxonomy): Bacteria > Planctomycetota > Planctomycetia > Pirellulales > UBA1268 > QWPN01. The sequence continues at coordinate 17,975 of DNLZ01000484.1, read as the reverse complement.
CACGAATCCCCGACCCAGGTTCATCGGACCGGAGGCAAACCCTCGACGATCCGGCAGCCCCGATCCCACAACGGGCACCGGGCCACCGGAAACTGCGCGATCGGCAAGGTCGACGGGCACCGCTCCGCAACGCAGGGATTCGCGCGGGACGCGGAGGCGAAATCCCGCCGGACGACGTCAGTCGACCGGCCACGCATGAAGCCGGCCGGCCGAGTCGCCCGCCATCACCGTCTTCCCGTCGAACGACACGGCGACGCGGGTCGGGAGCACGCGAATCCGCGACGT
>DNLZ01000484.1:10536-17304 GCA_003488325.1 Planctomycetaceae bacterium | reverse complement strand
TTCACCGTGCGGTCGCGGCCGCAGGTCGCGAGCTCGCCCGCGAGGCCGAAGCTGCAGTCGAGCACGCCGTTCGCAACCGTGCCGTACGTTCCGGGGGGCTTCTGCGGCGGGTGGGCGTTCGCCTTCGTGACCACCGGAAACCCGTCGGTCACGTCCCACCAGACAACCAGGCCGTCCTCGCCGCACGAGGCGACCACACCGCTGTCGCTCCGCCACGCGAGCGCCCGGATCGAGTTCTTGTGCTCGGCCAGTGGGAGCACCACCCCGCCCCCCTGCGCCTCCCAGAGATGAATGTTGCCGATGCGGTCGCCCGTGACGAGATAGCGGCCGTCGGGAGAGAAGGCGACCGCCGTGACCCAGTCAGTGTGCTTGTCGAGTGAATAGAGCAGCGCACCGGTCTCGGTCGAGAAGACCTTCACGAGTCGCGAGGTGCACCCGACCGCCACCATCCGCTCGTCGGGCGAGAGGTCGGCGGCCTGCACCGCATCCGGCTCCTGCCCCACGGCGGCGAGCCTCGCTCCGGTGACGACGTCGTAGACCGCCGCGATGCCCGCCTCGACCGGCGCCCCTCCGGCCGCCAGCAGACGACGTCCCGACCGGCTGAACCGCAGCACGAGCGGCTCCCCCTCCGCGAACGGCACGGCGCCGAGCGGCCGGCGAGACGCGGGATCGACGAGCTCGATGACGCCATAGCCGCTGACGGCCGCCAGCGGCGCGCGCGGGCTCGCGGCGAGCGCCACGATTGGATACGGTCGCCGCGTCGTCGGTCGCTCGATCGCGGCGAGCCCTTCCGGCAGGGGCGGCGGTCCGCCATCTCCCGCCTCCACCGGGGCCGGCTGAAATCCGAGCGTGCGCATGGCGACGGCGCTCGAGCCCGCGTTCTCCCGCAGGCCCGTGTCGATCCACTGCTTGATCTGCGCGATCGCGTCGGGCGCCAACGGATCGGCGTCGGGTGGCATGCGGGCGGCCGGATCGGCTTCGGTGATCACGCCATAGAGGCGGCTGGCGCTCGAGCGGCCCGCCTCGACCACCTTGCCGCCGCTTCCGCCCTTCAGGAGCGACGCATACGACGTGAAATTGAGCCCCGCTTCCTGCTTGCCTTCACCGTGGCACTGCACGCAGTTCTTGCGCAGGATCACCGCGACGTGATCCTCGAACGTGATCGGCGGACCCGACTCCGCGCCGCGGGCACCCGTGGCGGCCGCGGTGGTGATCAGGATCAGAAAGCCCAGGGGGTGCCGATGGGCCGCTGTCGAACGCATGCCGTGGTCCTCGCTGCCCGCCCCGGGCGGTGGTTCCCGATCAGTGGTTGAAGAGAAACTCGGTCGAGTTGAGCAGGCTCCAGAAGATGTCCTCGTAGACGGCGGGATCCTTGGGCGAGTCACCCACGAGCGCGATCATCGCCGCCATCTCCTCGCCGTCGGGCTTGCGGGCGAGCACACGGATGAAGAGCTCCTCCACGACGTCCTCGGGCGTCGACTTCGTCTCCACGAGCTGCCTGACGACGCCGCCGGCCGCGAGCCGATCGCGCACGGTGTCGCCGACGATCAGGTGCAGCGCCTGGGCGAGCGTGGGTTCCCGCTTCGTCTCCGCCGCAGCGACCGTCTTGCGGGTCGCCTGGCCGAACGTGTGGAAGAACGGCTCCAGATTCGCGCCGTTGCCGGTGTCCCCCTGCTGCCGCGGATGGGTCTCGATCGCCCGCGCGCCGACGGGGAAGTTGGGGAACCGCCCCGGCACGCCCGTGATCGCCACGATCGAGTCCATGAGCACGTCGGCCCGCAGCCGGCGCAGATGCGCGTGGGAGAACTGCCGCGTATCGAGGGCGTTCGACGCGGTCGGCTGGGTCGAGAGCTGATAGACCCGCGACGAGCAGATGTCGCGGACGAGACCACGGAGGTCGAACTTCAGCTCCGCAAGGCGAGCCCCGAGCGCCTCGAAGAGCGCCGGATTGGAGGGTGGATTGCTCACCCGCACGTCGTCCACCGGATCGACCACGCCCCGGCCCATGAGCTGCGCCCAGATGCGGTTGGCGAGGTTCTCGCGGAAGAGCCGGTTGTCCGGCGCCGTGAGCCAGGCGGCCAGCGCCTTCCGCGGGTCCACGCCGCCCGGCTCCGGCTGGACGCCACCGAGCACGCGGGCGGGCATCGGGCGGCCGTCGACGAGGTGCCGGGCCGGCTCCGAGGTCGTGTCGAAGAAGATCCGCTTTTCCCGCGGCTCGACCCCGTTGATCCGCCGGATGCCGCTGAAGAAGCTCACGAAGGAGTAGTAGTCGTCCATCGTCCAGCGGTCGAACGGATGGTTGTGGCACTCGGCGCACTGGATCTGCACGCCGAGGAGCAGCTGCGAGAAGTCGGCCGCGAGCTGCTTGGGCTCGAGCGCGGGCTTGTGCACCATCATCGTGTAGAAGTTCGGCGGTCCCGCCGCGATGTTGCTGCCCGAGGCGGCCACCATCTCCGCCACGAACTCGTTGAGCGGTCGGCCCGCGGCGAACTGGGCGTGGACCCACTCCTGGAACGCGTCGGCCGACTTCACGAGCGTGCCCTGCGGCGCGTAGCTGCCGCCGATGATCCGCATCTGCTCGCTCCAGATCATCGTCCACAGATCGATGAACTCGTCGCCGGCGAGCAGCTTGTCGATCGTGCGGGTGCGCTTGTCGGCGGAGGCGTCGGCCATGAACGCCCGGTATTCGTCGACCGTGGGCGGGCGGGCGGCGAGGTCGAGCGTGACGCGGCGGAGGAAGGTTTCGTCGTCGCAAAGGCCGGAGGGGATGATGCGGAGTTTTTCGAGCCGGTCGAAGACGAGCCGGTCGATGAAGGTGTCCGCCGGTGGATTCGGCCAGGCAAAGCCCTCGGCCGGCGGCAGCACGATCACCTCGGCGCCGACCGTGAACCGGCCGAACCGTGCGAAGACGTTCGTGTCGCCGGGCCCCTTCGACGTGACGCGGCCGTCGGCGTCGATCTCGGCCACGCTCGCGTTGTTCGAGAAGTATCGGGCCAGCCGCGTGACGTCGCGCGACGAGCCGTCGGTGTAGACGGCCGTCACCCGGAGCGGCTCCGACGGTCCCGCCGTCTCGAACACGAACGAGGTGCGTGAGAGCACGACGTCCACCATCTCGGGCACCGCGCCATCGTCATCCGGCGCACCGGCGGCGACCCAGTCGCGGAGCGTCCGGTAGAAGTCGCTCTCGACGTCGAACAGCTTGCCGCCGGTGTGGGGGACGGCGGCGGTCGCCTTGAGCAGGAGCAGGCTCCTCTCCGGCACGGCGGTGTTGACCCGCCTGCCCGGCAGCTGCTCGACGATCCGCGCGTAGTCGCCCTTGGGGTCGTAGCCGAAGAGCGAGAGCATGAAGCCGTCCTTGCCGCGGGCCGAGCCGTGGCAGGTGCCGGCGTTGCAGCCGGCCCGAAAGAAGACCGGCATCACGTCGCGGCGGAAACTCGGCGCGTCGGCCACGACGCTCTCGGCGCCCTGGCCGACGCCACCGGCGATCACCAGGGCGGCCGCGGCCGCCCCGGCGGCGAACCGCAGTCCGCGCGCCCGGACCGATGGCACGAGGCGAGGGGCGGGCCGGTTCATCGGGACGTTCTCCGGGGGTCGGGGCGGTGGAGGTTCAGGGTCGGGGATCGACCCGCAGGAAGCCGCGGCCACTCCGCTGACGCACCGCCTGCCCGGCCTGCGTGACGGTCACCTCGCAGGTGATGTCCTTCGTGAGGCCGATCAGGGCGTCGTCGGTGCCCTCGATATCGAAGGCGATCTCCTCGGTGCCGACCGCGACGGTCGGCAAGGGTTCGTGCACCTCGACCCCCTTGGGCAGACCCACGATCCGCACCGGTGCCTGCCCCTCGAAGGGCGTCTTGTGCTTCACCTTCCAGATCATCTTCTTCCGCTCGCCGCGCCGCACGCTCTCGGGCTCGGAGGCGAACTCGACGAACGACTCGGCAACGACCAGCGGCACGATCTTCGACGACACCCGCACCTGACCGTCGCCGTGCCAGCCCTGCTCGCCACGATCCTTGGTGCAGGCGGTGACGACGAGCGGCACCGAGCCCAGCGGCGCCGACTGCTCGGCCGAGAGCTGCAGCACGCCCCGTGTCTCCCCCGGTCCGAGCACCACCTGCGGTGGCACGCCGATGCCGGCGGGCTTCCAATCGCACTGGAAACCGACCGGTTCGTCGAATCCATCGCGGCGCACCAGCCGCACCGGAATCGCGAGCTCACCCCCGCGGACGATCGGAGCGGGCGGCGGATCGATCTCGATCGAGAAGGGGGGCGTGTCGACGACGGCGAGCATGAAGCGGTCGAGTCGCACGGTCTTCCACGCGTCGCCGCCCGGCTTGTTGTTGAAGGGGAGATTCTGCTGCATTCCGCTGGCGAGCTTCACCGCCGGATCGAGCGGCTTGACCACCAGCGAAAACACCACGCCCGCGAGCGGTGCGTCGGGCGCCGCCTCGAACTGGATCGGCCACTTCCCGGCGCCGGCGGGCACCCGGTTGGGCACGAGCGTCACTCCCGGCGGGAGTCCTTCCGCCACGATCTCCGTCTCACCCTTGAAGGTGTTGCCCTGGCAGGGCATGAGGTTGATGTTGACGGTCCACCGGTCGCCCCGTGGGATGGCGAAGCTCGCCCACTTGGGCGCCTCCCACCAGTAGAGGGTCCACGGCAGCACGAGATGGACGGCGTCCCGCGCCGGCTCGACCTCGATCCGGTAGACGGCCGTGGGACTCCCCGCGCCGCCCAGGTCGGTCATCGCGATGACGTGCTCGCCATCGACCTTCGGCTCCCAGATCACCGACGGATCGATCGCCTCGGGCAGCACCGAGCCGTTGTAGGCGGAGATGCCGAACGTGTCGCGATCCTCGCGGTCAGCGGAGTATTTCACGATCGGCGGCGTGGCCGTCTGGCCGTCCGCCGAGGGGGACGCGATCTCGAGTCGCGGCTGCAGCGGCGACCCGATCGCTCCGGCGAACACCCGTACGCGGTAGCGATCTCCCTTGGTCACCGTCACCCGAAATCGATCCACGTCGCCCGGCTCCGCGATGACGCCGTTGAGCGCGGCCGGCAGCGCGGCCACGGCCGTGTCGCCCGCGGCGTCCTCGAGGACGTTCGGCATCGCGCTCGATCGCAGGAGGAGCGGCGTGGGCCAGTCGGCGACGTGGCCGAACGTGCCCGGCTCCGCGGGTGCGACGACCGTCTCGGTGAACGCGCCGAGCGGATCTCCCCGGAACTCGATCGCCACCGGCTGCCCTGCCGGTCCGCCCGGGGGATAGGCCGCCAGCGGCCGCCGCCAGTCACCGACGTGGACGACGTAGGGCCACGTGTGCCCCGAAAACGTGGACCGCCGCACCTCGACGAACGCGAACGTGCCGGGTGTGCCGTCGGCCAGGGGCGGCAGGTGTTCCGGCAGTCGGACCGACGCGAGCGGATCCTGCACGTGCAGCGGGTTGTCGTCGTTGGCCGCCAGCTGCCGTCCGGCCGCGTCCAGCAGCCGCAGCTTGAGGTCGTAGCCCGAGTCCTCGCCGTGGCCGTGCGTGAAGTCGCTGATCCGCACCGAGTCGACCTCGACCGTGAGCCGGCCGCCCGGCACGACGGGCACGCGGTACACGTCGACGTCACCGGTGTCGCGGCCGTCGATCTCGGCGCGGATGGTCGTGTTGAGGGGCACCGGCATCGCCGTGGCGATGCTGTCGTTGTCCTTCGTGCCACGGTCCTTGTCGGCCTCCACACCGTCGACGGCCGGGAAGGGCGTGACGTTGAAGGTCGCCGCCATCGACAGCTGCGTCAGCGACCGCACGCGGAACACATGCTCACCGACGGGGCAGTCGGGAGCGATCTCGAACACACACGCGAGCTGCGGATGCCAGTGCGCCGCCTTCTCCTTCTCCGCCGGCGGCTCCCCGATCGGAGCGATCGACACCACGCGGATGCCGGGGCGGTAGAAGACGATCTCCTGCGCGTCGCGGAGATACGAGCCCTTGATCGTCACCTCGACCGTCGTGCCGCGCTGGCCGATCCGCGGCCGCACCGAGTCGATGGTGTTGAAGTTCCCGGCCCGGGCCGCGCACGCGCTGAGCGCGGCGACCAGGCACGCCACCGCGGCGCGACCCGCAACGAAACGACGCATCGCGAGGCTCCCGAAAAAACGACGGCGACGGCCCTAGGCGAGGATGCCCTTCACGAGGGCACCGTCCTTGATGATCTCGATCGGCCGCGTGCCGAAGGCGACGAGTTCCTTGTCGGCGTCGATGCCGAGCAGGTGGTAGACGGTGTACTGCAGGTGCTCGAGCGGCACGGCGTCCCGCGCCGGCTCGCCGCCGACCGGATCGCTCGCCCCGTGGATCACGCCGCCGGCGATCCCGCCACCGGCCATGAGCATCGAATAGCAGCGGGCCCAGTGGTCGCGGCCGCTGTTGGAATTGACCTTGGGCGTGCGGCCGAACTCGCTCGTCACCCACACGAGCGTCGTCTCGAGCATGCCGCGGCGGGCGAGGTCGGTGACGAGGCCGGCGATCGCGTGGTCGAGCGGCGCCATCTGGTCGTCGCAGTTTCGCTTGACGTCGACGTGCGAATCCCAGCCGCCGTAGGTGACCGTCACGAACCGCGAACCCGCCTCCACCAGCCGGCGGGCGAGGATCAGCCGCTCGGCGAGCCCCTTGGGATGGAACCTGCCGTCGGGCCCCTTCACGAGGCCGGTCACCTCGCTGCCGTAGAGCTTGAACGATTCCTCCGGCTCTCCCTCGAAGCCGAAGGCCTTCTGCGCCTGCTCGGAGGTGA
>DNLZ01000484.1:9429-10406 GCA_003488325.1 Planctomycetaceae bacterium | reverse complement strand
GCCGCTCGGCGAGCCCCTTGGGGTGGAACCTGCCGTCGGGCCCCTTCACGAGGCCGGTCACCTCGCTGCCGTAGAGCTTGAACGATTCCTCCGGCTCTCCCTCGAAGCCGAAGGCTTTCTGCGCCTGCTCGGAGGTGAGGAGGCCGTAGGCGTTTTGATAGAAGCCGTCCATCGTGTCGAGCGTGGCCGGATCCGCCTCGAGCCGCCGGATCTTCCGCTGGATCACCTCGCGGGCCTTCTGTCGGCGGTCGAAGCGGTCGAGTGCGAGGCCCGAGGGCAGCGACAGGTCGCGGACCTTGAAGCCCTTCACGCCCGGATCGGCGTTGAGTTCGAACGGCCCGTAGGCGCTGCTGAGGAAGCCCGTGCCCCCCACGAAGCCTTCCGAATTGGGGATGGCGATGTAGGGCGGAATGACGCCGCGGCCGCCGAGCTCGTGCGACACGACCGAGCCCATCGGGGGATAGTCGATCACGGCGGTCGGCGGATAGCCCTTGAACAGGTGGTAGGTCGCGAGGCCGTGGTCGGGAATCTTGCCGACGACACTCCTGATGATCGCCACCTGGTCGCAGACCTCGGCCGTCTTCGGCAGGTTCTCGCTGAGGATGTCGCCGTGCTTCGTCTTGATCACACCGAACGAGCCGCGGTACTCGACCGGCGCCTCGGGCTTGGGGTCGAACGACTCGTGATGGGGAAAGCCGCCCGGCAGGTTGAGCTGGATCACGCTGAGCGCCTTCGGCTCGATCGCCCGCGCGCCGGCCGCCGTATACGCGGCCGTGGAACGCTCCTGGGCGCGGGCCTCGAGCCGCAGCATGTCGCCGAGCGACAGGCCGAGGCCGCCGAGCACACCGGCCTGGAGCACGGTGCGCCTCGACGCGGTGGCACGGAACCCGGCACACCCGGAGCGGTCGGCGTGGCCATGCGTGGCGCCCGCCGATTCGTCCAGGCTCGCCTCCTTCGATCCGTTCGCAGATGGCACG
>DNLZ01000484.1:568-9058 GCA_003488325.1 Planctomycetaceae bacterium | reverse complement strand
TAGGGTACACCCCCCGTCGCGCCGTGTCGCCCCGGGCCGCGACGCCTACCGTCCGAAGCACCAGAGCGAGTCGTGGGTCCGCACGAGCACGGTGCCGTCCACACAGACGGGGGTCGCGACCGTCATCTCGCCGGTGACGCCCGTGCCGAGGATCGCGAAGGGCTCGGGCCCTCCCTGCCGTCCCGGCAGGGCGAGCACCTGCGACTCGCCATCCTCCCGCGTCACGATCACCGCGCCGTCGACGACCACGGGCGACGCGCTGTAGGCGTGGCGGTTCTTCGCGAGCTCGGTCCGCGCGAGCGTCCTGCCGGATGCGGCATCGAGGCACTCGAGTCGGCCGTTGTCGGAGCAGACGACGAGCATGGTGCCGCTCGCCGCGGGCGTCGGCACGTCGGCGCCGATGTCGGTGCGGGCCCAGGCCACGTGCGTGCCCGTCACGTCACCGCTCCCGCCGCGGCGGATCGCCGTGATCGTGGCGCCCCGCGCGTAGGGGGCGATCACGAGCGTGTCGGTGACGACGGGCGACGCGATGGAACGGAAATACTTGTGACCGGTCGGATTGAGGCCGCCGGCCCGCCACACCTCCCGCCCATCGGCGGCGTCGTGCGCCGTCACGTGGTCGGCTCCGAGCACGAAGAGCACCTCGTTCGGTTCGCCCAAGGCCGCGTTCCCCTTCACCACGACGGGCGTCGAGTAGCTCTGCGCGGCCTCCTCCGGGGCGCCGAGATCGCGGTCGTGCTTCCAGAGGAGGTCGCCGGTCGCGCGATCGAAGGCGGCGAGGTAGCTCGGCCCGGTCTGCATCACCGCGATGACGACCGCCTTCTCCGTGAGCACGGGCGAGGTGCCGAGATCCCACCAGAGCGTGTCTGCGCCGAACCGCTGCTGGAGGTTCGTCTGCCAGACCACCGCGCCGTCGGCGAGCGCGAGGCAGGCGAGCTCGCCGCTCTTGAAATAGACCCAGACGTGCGTGCCGTCGGTCACGGGCGACGGGTTGCAGCCGGTCGCCTTCTTGTGCTTCCCCGGCTTCTCCGCGTCGAGCAGCCGACGCCACCGCTCCGACCCGTCGCGACCGAAACAGACGGCGGCATCCTTGCCGTCCGCCGCGCAGGTGAGCACGATCGCGTCGCCCCACACGGCGGGCGTGCTCGCTCCGAGCCCCGGCAGCGCCGCCTGCCAGCGCACGTTCGTCTCCCGGCTCCAGTCGCGGACATAGCCCGTTCCCGCGGCGACACCATCCGAGGCCGGTCCGCGCCATCCGGGCCAGTCGGCCGCGACGGCCGGCAGGGCGACGCACGAGGCGACGAACGAGGCGACGAGGCACGCGAGCACGGCGGGGCGGGTCGAGGATGGCGCGATCATGACCGCTGTCTCCGGGAGGATGTCGGGACCTCTGCGGCCCCGGGGCGGGCGCGAGGTGCCGCACCGCCACGGGAACCGACGTGGTCTACACTCCGCCCCCCGCCTCGTCCACCCGCCCGAAATCCCCCATCGATTTCGCGGAGGGAACTTCTGCACCCACCTGCGCGGCATCGCCTCACAAGGGCCCTGACGAGCGTGAAGAAGGGTCCTGCTCGGCTCCCTGGCGGGAGGCCGCCGCCAGACACCGCGGCACATCCAACACGCTGCCGCTGCGACGGCGGGCTTCGTACTGCGCCTCGAAGTCGGCCGGGACGCGCAGCCGCCAGTTCTCCGCATTCGTCGTGCCCGGGCGGTTGTAGCGCTCCGTCATGCCGAAGAGGTCGGCGAAGAACACTGACACGTTCCTCGCCTCGCTCGCCAGCATCGCCGTGAAGAGCGAGGCGACGAGCGCACCGGCCGTGCCATCGGGTGACGGCGCAGGCCCCACGACGCGGCCGCCGGGAGCGAGGCTCGCCAGATAGCGTGTCCAGTCGGGGGCCAGGCCGGCTCGTATCCATTCCTGGGCATGCTGCCAGACGGTCGCCGTGTCATGCGTGCCCAGCATGATCCAGTCGGCGGGCCGTGCGTGCTCGATGCGATACACGTCGGTCGGATCGTCGAGCTTCAGCCTCGACGTGACGCGAAAGCGGCCCAGATGGAAGCGGTCGAGGACGCGCTGCACGGGGTAGGGCATCGTGCTCAGCACCTCGCAGGCGATCGAGGTCCGTGGCCGGCCGTGGGCCTGGAGGCGCTCGACGATCAACGAGAAGAGACGGCCGTAGGCCTCGACCTGGGCGTCGTCGAGTCCGCCGACGCGACGGTCCGCATGGGGCTCGACGTCGCGGTCGAGCTGATCCGCCCGCGCGATCGCCCAGCCGGCAAGCGCCGGATGCTCGGCCGCGTCGGGAGATGAAAACAACCGGGCGCCATGCTGCACGGCCTCGAGCGGATCGGCCGTATCGGCCCGATACACCCACGGGTCGATCCAGCCATGCGGATGATCGATGCGGATGCCATCGCATTCCTCGAGCACGCGGTCGAGCCGCGCCCGGACGAACGACGCGACCGGCCCTGGGCTCTGCTCCGACCCGTACTGCCGGGGATCGAGCACGGTGAATCCCCACGGCTGGCCCTCGGGATTCGTGCGGCTCGGCGGCGCGCCCAGCAGATAGTCGGCGAGGAAGGCAGACCGATGCGACCACACGTCCTGCGGCGCGAGCCCCACCTGCAGGTCGGCGAAGAGCGTCAGCCCGAGCTCGGCGAGCCGTGACCGGAGCCTGCGCTGCTCGACCGTGAGCAGCCATTGGATGACGGCGTAGTGCTCGATTTCGACGGCGTGCCGCGCGGCGAGTTCCGTGAGGCGGGCTGCGGCCCGATCCTCCTCACCGGGTTCGGGACGAAAGAGCCGCTGATCGAACGCCCCCTGCGGCGATGACTCGTGCCAGGTGCCCCACCAGCCGGAGCCGTGCTCCCGACAGAGCGCTCCGTAGAGCGCGTCGGGCACGAGCCATCGCCGATGCACCGACAGAAAGGCCCGTGCCTGGTCGCGCAGCGCGTCGTCCGCCCGCTCGGTGATCCGGTCCACCGCCTCGTCGAAGATCGTCTCGACGAGCGCGAGCGGCGTGGGCGTGGGGGCAGCGGCGATACGCCGACGACACGCGTCCACAAACGCGGGATCGAGCAGCCCTTCCGCGGCGAGGCGCGCCAGCGGGAGATTGTGCGGATTGCGAGAGAACAACGTCGCCTCGTACGGCGACATCTGCCCCCGGCCGGTCATCCCCTGCGGCCCGAGCTGGATGCCGTCGAAGCCCTGCTGCCGCGCGAACCCATAGAGCCGGTCCGCGGCCCGCGAATACGGTGTGCCGCGGCCGAACTCCTCGTCCGGGTCACACGGAAAACTCGCGTCGTGGACCTGCAGCAGCAGGTGGTCGATGCCGAGGTGCCGCTTCGCCTCGTCGAGCTGTCGGACATCCGGGAGTGCGCCGTCGCTGGTCATGCCGCCGTGAAGCTCGGAGGAACGCGGACGTGGTCGCGACGACGCTGCGAGCCCGTGAGCATAGCGACCCCGCGTCGCGGGGCGTGCGGGTATCATGCCGGGATGCAGTCGTTCCGATGCGCGTGCGGGCAGCCGCTGTTTTTCGACAACCTCAAGTGTCTCGGCTGCGGCGCAGAGGTGGCCTACGACCCGCGTCGGAGAACCCTCGGCGCGCTCGTCCAGCAGGCCGACGGCATGTGGGCGTTTCAAGGCGAGGCCCGCGAGCCCCCGCCGCTCTTCCGCCTCTGCACGCACCGCGGCGCGGCGGCCGCGTGCAACTGGCTCGTCCCCGCCGAGGAGCCGGCGGCCTTCTGCGCGTCGTGCTGCCTCACGCGGACGATCCCTCCGCTCGATCGACCCCGCAACATCGACCGGCTTCGCGAACTCGAACGGGCGAAGCGGCGGGTTCTCTTCACGCTCCAGAACCTCAAGCTCCCGCTCGCCGCACGGTCGCACGACCCGCAGGGGCTGGCGTTCGACTTCCTCGAATCTCTCCCCGACGGGCCGCCGGTGCTCACCGGCCATGCCGGCGGCGTCATCACGCTCAACGTCGCGGAGGCCGACGACGACTACCGCGACAAGCATCGCGACCTCCTTCAGGAGCACTACCGCACGGTCATCGGTCACCTGCGACACGAGCTCGGCCACTACTACTGGGACGTGCTCGTGCGCGACACGTCGTGGCTGGAGTCCTGCCGGGTGCTCTTCGGCGACGATCGGGCCGACTACGCCGCCGCGCTCGAGCGCTACTACGCCGAGGGACCGCCGGCCGACTGGCAGGAGCGATTCATCAGCCGGTATGCCGCCGCCCACCCGTGGGAGGACTGGGCGGAGACCTGGGCCCAGTACCTGCACATCCGCTCCACGCTGGAGACGGTCACGGCGTACAAGCTCGACATCTCGCAGGCGCCGCTCGCCATCACGCCGTTCGGCCCCGACGCGCTCTTCATGCCCGAGCCGGCCGAGGCCGGGGCGGCCTTCCTCGCGTGGATCAACGCCATGGTGGTGCTCGCGGCCGTGCTCAACGAGACCGCACGCAGCATGGGACAGCCCGACATCTATCCCTTCGTCCTGAATCGCCCGACCGTGACGAAGCTCCACTTCGTCCACTGCGTGATCGCGGGGGATCGTGCCGCCCGCACACCGCCCCCGCCCGAGGCCATGGCGGTCGTCACCGGCTGAGGCCATGCGTCGCGGCGGGCCTGACGGTGCGGCCGCCGCCCGTGTCGTGCCGTCCCGAAACCGGCGCACGTTGCGGGTATCATCGCCAGAATCACCGCGCCGGTCGGCGGACTCCGACGCGGGATACCAGGCGGGCCGCGCGAGCCCTTCGTCTCCATGTCGTCGCCATCACCCGACCGCCCCGCAGACGCGGAACACGCCCGCATCCTCACGATGCAGGACGACGCCACCGGCTGGCGACGCTGGGGTCCCTACCTCGCGGACCGCTCGTGGGGGACCGTCCGCGAGGACTATTCACCCGACGGCAAGGCCTGGCAGTTCCTCACCTACGACGCCGCCCGCGCGAAAGCCTACCGGTGGGGGGAGGACGGCATCGCGGGCATCTGCGACCGCTACCAGATGCTCTGCTTCGCGCCGGCCTTCTGGAACGGCCGCGACCCCCACCTCAAGGAGCGGTTCTTCGGCGTCACGCCCGACGAGGGCAACCACGGCGAGGACGTGAAGGAGTGCTACTGGCACCTCGACAATCTCCCGTCCCACGCCTTCATGAGCCTGCTCTACCGCTACCCGCAGGCGGCGTTTCCCTACGCCGGGCTCGTCCACGGCAACCGCACCCGCAGGACCGACGAGCCCGAGTTCGAGCTCGTCGACACCGGAGTCTTCGATGACGGCCGGTACTTCGACATCCTCGTGGAGTACGCGAAGACCTCGCCCGAGGAGATCGCCATCCGGATCACCGCCGCCAACCATGGACCGGACGCCGCGCCTCTGCACGTGCTGCCGACGCTCTGGTTTCGCAACACCTGGTCGTGGGGTCGGCAGCCGCTCGCCGCTCCGGTCATCCGCTTGGCCGAGACGCCCCGCGGCACGACCGGCCTCATCGCCGATGATTCCGGCGTCATCCCCGACCCGATGATCCCGGTCGCCCACGCGTTGGGAAGCCGCTGGCTGCTCGCCGCCGATCTCCCCGGCATCGAGACGCTCTTCACCGACAACGAGACGAACGGGCCGGTGGTCTTCGGCGTCGGACACCGCAGCCGTTCGGTCCACACGAAGGACGCCTTCCATCGCCGCCTCTGCGGTGGTGAGCGGGGTGCGACGAACCCCGCCGGCGAGGGCACGAAAGCCGCGTTCCACATGCGCGCGACGATTCCGGCGGGCGGCCGGACGGTCTTCCACCTCCTCCTCACCGACACACCACCGGCGGAGCGGCTCACCGCCGGCATCCCCCTCGCGTCGCTCGTCGACGACGCCGTGGAGACGCGCCGGGCGGAAGCCGACCGCTTCTACGACGGCGTGGCCCCGCCACAGGCCTCCGCCGCGGAGCGGCTCGTACAGCGCCGGGCGTTCGCCGGCCTCCTCTGGACGAAGCAGAACTACATCTTCGACGTCGCGAAGTGGCTCGACGGAGACAACCCTGACCTGCCGCCACCGGAGTCCCGGACGCGGATCCGCAACCGGCACTGGCGGCACCTCAATTCGTTTCGGGTGCTGAGCATGCCCGACACGTGGGAGTATCCGTGGTTCGCCGCCTGGGACCTCGCGTTCCACTGCGTGCCCTTCGCGCTCGTCGATCCACAGTTCGCCAAGGACCAGCTGTGGCTGCTGCTCTTCGAGCAGTTCCAGCATCCCAGCGGCCAGCTCCCGGCCTACGAGTGGGAGTTCAGCGACCTCAATCCTCCCGTCCATGCGTGGGCGGTGTGGCGGGTCTACAACATGGAGAAGCGTCGGCACGGCCGGACCGACCGCGCCTGGCTCGAACGCTGCTTCCACAAGCTGTTGCTGGTCTTCACGAGCTGGGTCAACCGGGTCGACCGCGAGGGCAACAACGTCTTCGAGGGCGGCTTCCTCGGACTCGACAACATCAGCGTCTTCGACCGCAGCGAGCCGCTGCCCGACGGCGCCGTGCTCGAGCAGTCGGATGGCACCGGCTGGATGGGCATGTTCTCGCTGGTGATGATGCGGATCGCGCTCGAGCTCGCCGGGGAGAATCCGGTCTACGAGGGCCTCGCCTCGAAGTTTCTCCAACACTACGCCTACATCGCCCATGCCATGAAGCACATGGGCAACCGCGACTACTCGCTGTTCGACGAGGCCGACGGCTTCTTCTACGACGTCCTGCGGCTTCCCGACGGCCGCTTCCGCAAGTTTCGCGTGCGATCGCTCGTGGGGCTCATCCCGCTCTTCGCCGTGGAGCGGCTCGAGTCGGGCTGGATCGAGCCGTTTCGCGAGTTCTCGGCCAACCTCCGCTGGTTCCTCGACAACCGCCGCGACCTCGTGGCGGACGTGATCCACACGCTCCCCGGCCGCCGCGGCGGCACGACCCACCTGCTCACGATCATGGACATCTCCGAACTGCGCCGGATGCTCGTGCGGCTGCACGACCCGGCGGAGTTCCTGTCGCCGCACGGCGTGCGCTCGCTCTCGAAGGCGCACCAGCGGGAGCCGTTCGAGTTCGACGGTCGCCGCGTGGCGTACGAGCCGGCCGAGTCGCTCACGAAGCACAAGGGGGGCAACTCGAACTGGCGGGGGCCGGTCTGGTTGCCGACCAACTTCCTCATCATCGAGTCGTTGCGGAAGCTCGGCACCGCGTTCGGTCCCGAATTCACCGTCGCGACGCCGGGCAGCGGCGGTCGCCCCCTGCCGCTGCGCGACATGGCGCGGGACATCGCCGCCCGGCTGAAGAGGCTGTTTCTACCCGGCGCCGACGGCAGGCGACCGTCGCTGGGGCTGCCGCCGGCTTTCGCCGATGACGCACGGTGGCAGTCCCACCCGCTCTTCCACGAGTACTTCCACGGCGACTCCGGCGTCGGCCTGGGGGCGAGCCACCAGACCGGTTGGACCGCCCTCGTGGCCAGCCTGATCGATGAGTGGCGGGACTGAGACTGGCTCGGTCGTCAGACTCCGCCGACGCGTGCGCACGCTGCCGGCGCCCGGAGACACCGTTCCATCCAGCACGCTTCCGCGGCTCCGCCCCACCGCATCCGCCACGGCGGTCACGCACGCGAGGCGGCGATCTCCCGGAAGCGGCGCTCCGCGTCTGGAAAGTCGACGATGACCCGCCGGAAGTCATCTGCGGGGAGCATGAGCAGATCGCACGGCGCGAGCGCGCGAACCGTGGCCGCGCGCGGCCGATCCTGGAGCACCGCCATCTCTCCGAAGCACTGCCCCTCGTCGATCATGCCCAGCCGCCGGCCGGACGCGTCGATCGCCTCGAGCGAACCGCGGCAGACCACGTAGAGATCGCCCGTGACGTCGCCGGCCCGGACGACGACGGTGCCCGGGTCGACCGCGAGCGGTCGGAACGACAGCGCGAGCATGTTGAGCAGTGTCGGCGGGGCATCGGCGAAGAAGGGGCTTCGCACGAGCACCTCGCGGTTGATCACCTCATGCCAGTGCCGGCCGGTGCGGGCGAGGAGCGTCTGAGCCTCGAGCGGCCCCCACGTGCCGGCGGTGTAGTTGGGAAATGGCGCCTCATCGGGGAGCGTGCCGGGGGGCGACGAGTCCCACGCGTCGAGGATCGGCTGCATGATCCGCCACGACTGCTCGACGAAGTCGGTACGGGTGAAGAGCGTCGGGTCGCCGTCGAGCGCGCCGTGGAGGAGCACCTCGTAGCCGGTGCCACGCGACGCCTCGAAGGTGTCGGCGTAGTCGAAGCGCATGCCGGCACGAGCGAGTGTGAAGGCGGGGCCGGGGTGCTTGGCCTGCATGCGGATCTCGACGCCCTGGAAGGGCTGGATGTGGAAGATCATGAGATTGGGCTCGCCCCCGATCGTCCGGCCCGGTCCCGCCCCCTCGCGAAACTGCACCACGATCTCGGTGCCCCGCTTCCAGAGCGCCTTGCCGGACCGCAGGTAGATCGGGGTGCCGGCCCA
>DNLZ01000484.1:0-147 GCA_003488325.1 Planctomycetaceae bacterium | reverse complement strand
CCGTGCCGTCCGCACGCCGTCCCGCACCGTACTGGCCGCGCACGCTCATCGCGGCCACGTCGGCAGCCGCGGGCACGCGGACCGCCGCGAGCAGGTTCGACTTGGCGTCGCGCACGTCGGTCGGATCGAGCGTCGCCGGGGGCTCCA
>DNLZ01000482.1 GCA_003488325.1 Planctomycetaceae bacterium | reverse complement strand
CGCAGGTAGGCGACGAGGTCGCGGACCTCGTCGGGGGCCAGCGGGTCGAGCAGGCCCTCCGGCATCGGTGACGCGTCGGACTGGACGATCGACTCGACGTCGTCGCGGTCGAGGACGAACCGCTCGGTCGGCGTGACGAGCGTGACGGCGCGTTCGCGTGCATCGGTGACCACCCCGGAGAGCACACGACCGTCGGACAGCGTGACGATCGACAGACGCCAGTCCCGATTCACGACCGCGCTCGGATCGACCATGTTTTCCAGGAGGTAGCCCAGGTCGTGCCGCCCCGAGCCGGTGAGGTCGGGCCCGAGTCCACCGCCGCTTCCATACAGACGGTGGCAGGTCGCACACACCCGCTGATAGAGCGCCCGACCGCGCGACAGATCGGCCTCCGCCATCGCGTCCGCGCCGAGCGCCTCGGCGAGCGTGGCGATTCGTCCACGTTTCTCTTGCGGCGTGTCGCGGAGTCGGCCCCACGCCGTGTCGACCTTCGCCGACAAGGACGCATCACCCAGTGCGTGGATCTGACGTACATGGAAGGCCGAGAGATCGCGGGCGGGGATGGCCCCCGACGTCACCGCCTCCATCAGCCGGGCCGCAAATGCCGGCCGCGAGACGAGGAGCGATACGATCTCGCCGCGCTGGGCGGGATGGACGCGGCGGCAGGCCTCGACGAGCCGTGCCGCCGCCTCGTCGTCCCCGAACGTCGCCAACCCGCGTGCCGCCGCCACGACGAGGTGTCGCACGCCGACGAGTGCTTCGCACACGGCCCGCAGGTCCGCCGGGCGGGCCTCGATGAGGGTGCGGAGCGCGGCCTCGCGGGCCGGCAGGGGGGCCGCGGCATCGAGCGCGGTCGCCCGAACGCCATCGAGCGCACGCCCGTCACCGAACAGCACGGCCAGGTCGCGCAGCATGGCCATGCAGGCCGTGCGTCGATCTCCGGCGGGCAGGTCCTCGACCGTGCGAACGACGGCATCCCAGGTGGCGGGGCGGGGCGCGCGACGCCAGCCGGCGAACCCCTCGGTGAGGCCTGTGAGCACATCCCCCACGAGCGCATCATCGCCGCTCGCCGTCGCGCCGGCGACGAGGCGATCGACCGCCTGAGGGGCCTCCGCGATCCGCTCGGCGAGTCGCCTTGCGATGAGGCGTCGCGTGGTCGGCCAGGCGCAGGCGGTGGCGATGTCGGCGAGCGCCATTGGGTCGATCTCGGCCACGGGCATCAGGCCGTACCAGGCGAGCAGTGGCAGGTTGTGGTCGTCGGCATCCTCCGGTCGTGCGACGAGCGCGGCGGCCAGTCCCGGCCGCGCCGCGACGGGCAACCGCTGGAGCGTGGAGGCGAGTGCCAGCCGCACGAGGCCCGAGGGGTCGGAGCGGGCAATCTGCTCCAGCCGAGGCAGCAGATCGTCCGTCTCACGCGCGACACGCGCGCGCGTGTCGTCGTCCTGGCCCACCGGCCCGAGCGCCGCGTCGAGCGGCCAGGTCTCCGTGAGCAGGCGGATCGCCCAGGTGCGCACGTGCTCGTCGTCGCCTTCTCCCGTGCCCGTCGCGAGGTCGATCAGCCGGCGATGCCATCCAGGGGCGGCCGTGTGCGCCGCGCTCGTCGCGAGGCGATGCAGCATCAGCAGGGCCCTGACGCGCAGGGCCGAGGCGCCGATGGCGGCGGCGCGCGTCTCACCCGCTCCCTTCGCGATGGCTCCAGCCGTGGCGAACTGCTCTTCGATGAGCGTCATGGCCGCGTCGGCCACGGGGCGGGTCGCAGCGCGAGCGGCGAGGGCGTGGGCGGCATGCCGGGCGTGCCAGCCGTCGGGCTCGCGGAGCAGACGGGCGAGTGCGAGGTCATCACACGCGTCGAGGTCGCGGCCCGGAGGCCGCACGGGCTCACCGAAGGCGAAGCGGAAGATCCGGCCGCTCGACCGATGCACGCCGTCGCGCTCGTGGCACTCGCCCGCGTCGCTCCAGTCGAGCACGACGATGCTGCCGTCCGGTCCCGCTGCCAGGTCGATGCCGCGGAACCAGGTGTCGCCGGTAACGAAGAGGTCGGGCGCGTGCCGGGCGACGTATCCGCTGCCCGCGCGCGCGAGCACCTCCCGGTTCACGCGCCGCCCATGGAAGTTGAGCGTGAAGAGACACCCTCGCCACTCGGCGGGCCAGTTCGCTCCCTCGTAGATCATGCACCCCGAGTGCGCATGGCCGCCGCCGAGCGCGTCGGCCGCCCCGTGGCGCGACGCCTGCCAGCCCGCCCCGGTGTCGAAGTGGTAGTGATCGGCGTGGTGGTCGATCAGTTCGTAGGTCAGCGGATTGGGATCGATGCCGTTGGCCTGTGCGAAGTGCGCCCCCGGGATCATGTGCCAGAGGTGGCCATTGACCGTGTTGACGAAGAAGCATTCCCCCTCGGCGGTCCAGTCGTGGCCCCACGGGTTGGTCGTGCCCGTCGTGAGCACCTCGATCGAGCCGGTCTCCGGGTGGTACCGCCAGAGCCCTCCCTCCATCGCGAACCGCCTTTCGTCCGGCGCACCGGGACGACCGATCCGTGCAGGACACGAGTGACCGCACCGCCCGTAGAGCCAGCCGTCGGGGCCGAACCGCAGGCCATTGGCAAAGTTGTGGTGGCTGGCGAGGCCGACGTCGAACCCGTCGAGCAGGATCTCGGCGGGCCCGTCCGGCGCGTCGTCGCCGTCTCGATCCGGGATGAAGAGCAGCTGGGGCGGGCACATCAGCCACACGCCGCCGCGGCCGACCTCGATGCCGGTGAGCATCCGCACACGGTCGGTGAACACGGTGCGACGATCGGCCACCCCGTCGCCATCCGCGTCCTCGAGGATCACCACGCGGTCGCGCAGCGTGTCGTCGAACCGGGTCGTCCCATCCGCGTAGGTGAAGTTCTCGGCCACCCAGAGCCGGCCGCGTCGGTCCCACGCCATCGCGATGGGATTGCGCACGTCCGGCTCGGCCGCGAACACGGAGACGCTGAAGCCGGGCGGCAGGTCGAAGAGTGCTGCCGCCTCGCGGGGGGACGGCGGGCCGCCGGCATGCCGCTCCGTGTCGGGGGGCTCGGGAAAGGGATCGGCCGACCTCGCGATCGCGCCGGCGGTCACGGCGAGGGCGACGAGCAGTGCGGCGTGGCGTGATGGTCGCATGATCGCGTCTGCCACCGTCACCCGGGCTTCGCGGCGGCCGAGGGGACGCGGGCTTCGAGTTCGGCGAGGTAGCGTCGGATGCGGGGCGCGAAGAGCCCGGGGTTGGCCGCCGCGCGACGCTGGGTCGCGAGTGCCGCGGTGAGATCGCCTCGCAGTGCCTGCAGGTGCGCGAGCGTGTCGAGCGTATTGCCATCGTCAGGGACGAGGCGCAGGCTTTCCTCGACGGCTGCGACCGCGGCCGCGACGATCTCCCCGATCGCCGGGTCCTTCTCGATGTCCACCCCCTCGGACGCTTCGACGAGCAGCCACGCGATCTCGTTGAGTTCGGCGGCACGTCCGGCATGTTCCGTCACGAGGTCGCGATAGGCCCGCACGGCCGCCGGCTTGTCGGCGTCGAAGGCATCGAGGATCGCCGCCACGCGTGGCGCGAGCGGGGCGAGTCGGGCATGACGTTCGGCGAAGGTCGTCCGATCCCACGTCCCCTCGACGACCTGGCGAAGCGGCTCCTCGAGGATCTCGGGATGGCCGTACCATTCGAGCCGTCCGTCCTTGCCGATGAGAAACGCGGTTGGCACTCCATCCTCGCGGACCGCATCGAGGTAGCCCGCGTGCGTCGACAGATCGGGATCGCAGCCGACCGGGAATTCCGGGACGTCGGCCCCGTCGCCTGCGGGCCTGGCCGCGAGAATCTCGCGGGCATCGTCGGCCGGCTCGTGCGTGACGGCCACGATCGTCACGCCACGGCCCGCGTACCGGCGGTGCAACGCATTGAGCGACGGCACGACGGCCCGGCTGTGCGGGCACCAGGACGTCACGAACTCGACGACCGCCACCTCGCCCGGTTCGAACCGCAGGGTCGGCGCGGACCGCGTCAGCCACTGGGCCACGTCGATGCGGGGAGCCAGGTCGCCGATCCCGAGCGGCTCGGCAGGCTCGGCGGGCGGCAGGTCGCGAAGCGGCGGCTGGGCGTCGGCCGACTCCGTCGTCGGACGGGAGCAGCCCGCCCCGCCTGCCGCGAGCAGGACTCCGAGGATCGCGATTCGCACGGGGCGACCCGGTTGCATGACGACTCCACGTGCACGGTCGCACCGGGGACGGGAACCCTGTCCGCCACGATCGCGACCCCACGGTTCGAGCATACCGAGCGGCTGCGCGGGTTCCGATGCAAATCCGCCTGACCCGCGGATCACCCCGAAAAGCAGAACGGCCCGGACGAGTCGTCCGGGCCGTTCCCGTTCTCGATCGGCGGGCGGCCGGCGGGCCGCCCGTCACGAACCGATCACTCGTCGCTGGCCGCCGGGGTGGGCTCGGCGGCGTGCTCGATCACGGTGTCGGAATCCTCGTGCCGGGCGGGGTCCATCTCGATGCCGCAGCCCGGCTCGATGCTGCAGCTCGGCTCGACGCCGCAGCCGGGATCGCACGCCACCTCGCGGTACACGACCTTGGGCACGCAGCGGATCACCGTGTAGGGCACCTTCTTCGGCACCATCCGGCAGACCTCGACCGTCTTCGTGGTGTGCACCGGGCGGGTCGTGCAGACCGGCACCTGCTTCACGCACTTCTCCTCGACCATGCGGCAGACCTTGGTGCACTCCTCGCGGCACCGCTCCTCGCGGACGATCCTGCAGACCCGCTGCGTGCAGGTCTTCACCCGCTGCTCGGGCACGAGGCGGCAGACCTGGTAGGTCCTCACGCACTGCTCGGGCACCATGCGGCAGACCTTGTAGGTGCAGTGACGCACGCGGACCTCGGGCACCATGCGGCAGACCTGGTAGCTGCAGGTCTTGATCCGCTGCTCCGCGACCATGCGGCACACCTGGTAGGTGCAGACCCGCTGCTCGGG
>DNLZ01000062.1:9356-13904 GCA_003488325.1 Planctomycetaceae bacterium | reverse complement strand
TGTCGCTTCCGGTCACGGGGTCACCGCGCGGAACTGGCGGGCTCGCGATCGGAGCGGGCCCGCAGATAGTCCGTGACGGTCAGGCCCAGTTTCGCACCGACACCGCGGTATCCCGCGGTGGTGCTGTGCGGCGTATTCCACGCCGTCTCGAGGCAGGCGGCCACCGTGTCGGCCGCGGCATGCTCGCTCACCCACACGCCGCTGATCCGTCGCCACAGGGGGTGGTACGACGAACCGGTGACCCGCGGGGCAACCGCGAGCGCGAGCGGTGCATCGAGACGGCGGGCGGCATGTGCCAGGAAGCGATCCTGGTTGGCCCTCGCCGTGTCCCCGAGGTGATCGGCCGGCGGGACGAAAAAGAACGGCTGTTGATCACCCGGGCTCGGGTTGTGCAGGTCGAGGAAGACCGCGAGGCGATCCTCGGCCGCGAGCGACAGGAGCCTCCGCTGGGCGGCGGCGATCTCCGGGTAGAAGGGCGTCTCGCTCCAGTCGCGGTTGTGGTCGTGCGGCTCGGCCTCCTTGCCTCCGTCACCGGTCGCCACGCGATCGACGTCCATGACGGGTATCACGAACACCTCCGCGTGCTCGCGCAGCCACGCGGCATCCGGGTCTTCCGCCACGAGCCACTCGACGAAGCCGCGGGCGACCCACGAGGAGCCACTTTCCCACGCATGCTGCCGAGCCTGAATCCACACCGCGGGCACCCGCTGCGTGCCAGGCGGTCCCACGCGGAGGCCGCGCACCGGTCGGTCTTCGCGCGACCGCGCCAGGTCGAAGGCGCGCGCGACCGCCGGCGAACGGTTGGTCGCATCAGCCAACAGTTCATCAGACTGGCGCAGCGTGAATGGCGGCCCCCACGCCACCCACAGCGGGCCTCCATGACCGACCACCCGGTACGACACCTGTTCGCCGGTCCTCTCCCCCGGATCCGTCTGCAGCCACGTCACGCCATCGACCGAGCATGCGGCTCGCCCGGGAAGCGCCCAGCTCGATGCGAGCGGCTTGCCCGTGTCGCGACCGTTGTTCCTGACGTGCCGGTCGCTCCCGCGCACCACCAGCGTGGCCTCCTCGTCCTTGCCCAGTCCGTCGATCCGGAGATACCACCAGCACGGCCAGCCGCGAGCCGGGTCGCCACCCGGCCGCACATGGATCGCCCGCCGCTCCGGGTCGATCGCATCCACCACGGCCGAACCGCCCTCGAAGTCGACGGACACGGAGAGCTCCGCCGGAACCGCGCCGGGCGATGCGGCCGCCATCACGGCGAGGAGCAGGTACGTCGCCACAGGCCTCGGCCGGCGCCGTGTGCACGAGATCACATCGCGAGTCGGCAGCATGAAATTCCCGTTCGGCGCCTCCGGGCGATAGCCAACCCCGCCCGAGTTGCGACCGCGTCGTGTGCCACAGCCACGGTCACCGCCCGCCGGGACGCGACTCGTCGGCGTGGGGCCATTCCTCGGGGAAACTGTCCCGCTCACGTCGCCACCGATGCCTCGACTTCAGCGCGGAGCGCACACCCTCGCCCGTTCCCCCGGGCTTTCGGCCGAACTGCTTGCGGTATTTCGCAGGCGTCATGCCTGTCAGGCTGCTGAAGAGATTGGTGAAGTGGCTTTGGGACGAAAAGCCGAGGTCGAGGGCGACCGAGGAGAGCGACTCGGGCTTCGTCCTCAGGATCTCGAGCGACCGGTTGACGCGGCGCCGGTTGACGAACCGCTGCAGGCTCAGGCCCGTCGACAGCCGAAACTTCCTCGCAAAGTGGCTCGGCGACAGTCCGATGAGCATGCCCATGCCTTCGAGCGTCGGGCCCAGTCGCAGATTGGCATCGATGAAGTCCACGAAATGCCGCATCGACCGGGCGTCGAACACGCTTTCATCACGACTCCAATCCGGCCGACCGCAGCCATTCAATTCCGCAAGCCGCAGCACGAGTTGCCGTGATGCCTCCGCCTCGCTGAGGCTACTACATGCCTCTTCAGAAAGCCTGATCGCGGCGAGCCGTGTCAGGCACGACTGCAGAACCGGGTCGTGGCGCCCCACCATCGGCTGAAGATTCCCGGGCGGATCGCACCCTTCCGAGGCGACGATCTGCTCCAGGTGGGACGGTGGTATCAGCATCATGAGATAGCGATGCGTGCGAGCGACGCGTGCGATGCGCACGTGCTCCTCGCCGTCCGCCGCTGCGAAATGCACCGCCTGCTCGGGCACGACGAAATGACGTTCCCGCCCCCGGCAGATCCACTGCACCTCGGCCCGTTCGGACTGGGCGTGGAACAGGACGTGATTGACCTGCCTGAGCGGAAAAGGTGCAGGCCGCTCGTGGGCGTGCATGGTCCGGCTGACCGCGAACCATGAATAGTGTGGATACGGCGAATGCGACGCCCCGTCCATGCCCTGCAAGCCCCCCCGACGGCTGCGGGTTATAGCCGCCGCGGCCGGGAGCGCCCAGTCGTCGCTTCCTGATCACCCCACGGCCTGACAGACGCGGCCCCGATCGCCCAGGGTCAGGACTTCCTTCCACTGCACGACCCCACACGCGGGCGAAGTTCCGTGGACATGCGCCGTGGGCGCTCGCGTGGATCGCTCATGAAGTGCACTCAGGGCGCCACCACCTCGCGGACGCGCTGGCCGTCACGAAGCAACTCTGGCTGCTTGACCACGACCGGGGTGTCCTCGTCGAGGCCCGCCCTCACCTCGATGCTGGTGCCGCTGCGCATGCCCACCTCGACCGGACGGCGCTCGACCGTCCCGTCCTGCACGACGCAGCAGAACGTCGCCGTCCCATCCCGCACGACGGCGCTCGCCGGAATGACGAGCGCCTCCGCGTGCTCGTCGAGCCGAATCACGACCGTCGCGTACATGCCCGAGCGCATGCGCCGGTCGGCGTTCGCCACGTCGATCTCCACCCGCAGCGAATGATTCGCGGCCAGAAGTGCGCCGCTCGTGCGTGTCACGGCGGCCTGAATGACATCCGTCCCTGCAGCCTGCACCCGCACCTCCGCCGGGTCACCGACATCGACCTGTGCGGCCTCGAGCTCCGGGACGTCGACGAAGATGCGGACTGTGTCGGTCCTCGCCACCTCGAGCAGCGGCGCGCCCTGGGGGCCGCTCGCCGGCTGCACGAAGTGCCCCGTGTCGACGGAGCGGCGTGTGATCGTCCCGGCGAACGGGGCCCGGATCTCGGTGTAGCCAAGCATGGTCCCGACCCGGTCGAGGACGGCGCGCGCGACCTTGTGCCTCGCTTCCGCGGCCACCTGGTCGGCCTCGGCGGTGCCGATCCTCGCGCGCGCCTCCTGGGACGCGGTGCGGGTCGAGCGGCTCCGGGCGGCGGCCTCCTCGACGGCGGCCTCGGCCGCCCGCAGTGCGTTGAGCGTCTCCTCCTCGAGCTTGCGTGTGATCGCGCCCTTGTCGGCGAGATCCCTGATCCTGTCGTGCTCCGACGTCCAGCGCGCCACGTCGGCCTTGGCCCGAATGAGCCCCGCGTCGGCCTCCGCGATCCGTGACTCCGCGGTCTCCGCCGCCGCCCGACTGGCCGTCACGGCCGACTCGGCCTGTTTGACTTCGGCGTCCGCCTGGGCCACGAGCGCCTCCTTCTCATGAAGTTCGTCGAGAAGTTCGGGCACCGCGATCCGGACGAGGACGTCGTCCTTCTTGACGACGTCGCCGATATCGACGCGGACCTCGTCGACGTACCCTGCGATCTTCGCGTAGAGGGGCGCATGCTCGAAGGCCTCGATCCGGCCGGGCTGCGTGGTCGAGAGCGTCAGCGACCGCCGTTCCGGCTTCGCGACGGTCACCTCCGGGATGGACGCAGGGGCGGACTGGGGCGGAACTTCCTCGCGGCAGCCCGCCAGGAGCGTCGCGATGCCCGCTGCCAGGAACATCGCCTGCAGACTGCGGTCGACACGCGGCATGGTCAGATTCCCTGGTTTGCAAGCGCGGCGGATGCCGTCGGCGTGAAGGAGGCGCTCTCCGGATCGGCCGGATCGAGCGACGCAGAGCCCGCGCCCGCGCGTCGCTGCAGGATGGCGAAGACGCCCGGCAGGACGAACAGCGTGGCGATCGTCGCCGCCGAGAGGCCGCCGATCACGGCCCGGCCGAGCGGCGCATTCTGCTGCCCCGCTTCACCCAGGCCGAAGGCCATCGGCAGCATGCCCGCGATCATGGCGGCGCTCGTCATGAGCACGGCCCGCAGGCGGCTCGCCGCGCCGGTCACGGCCGCCTCCGGCGCGGGTCGGCCCTCGCGGCGCACCTGCTCGGCGAACGTCACGAGCAGGATCGCGTTGGCCATCGCCACGCCGATCGCCATGATCGAGCCGACGAACGACTGGATGTTGAGCGTCGTGCCCGTGAGGAACAGCATGGCCACGACGCCGGCGATCACGGCCGGTATGGTCGACACGCTGACGAGCGACAGGCGGACCGACTGGAAGTTGGCCGTCAGCACGAGAAACACCACGAGGATCGCGACCGCCAGCCCCACGGAGAGACCGGCGAGCATGTCGTCGAGCGGAACGATCTGGCCGCGGATCTCGATCGTGACGCCCTGCGGCG
>DNLZ01000062.1:9034-9168 GCA_003488325.1 Planctomycetaceae bacterium | reverse complement strand
TGGCCGTCAGCACGAGAAACACGACGAGGACCGCGACGGCCAGACCCACGGAGAGGCCGGCGAGCATGTCGGCGAGCAGCACGATCTGGCCGCGGATCTCGGTCGTGACGCCCTGCGGCGGCTGGCCGGCGCGG
>DNLZ01000062.1:5136-8976 GCA_003488325.1 Planctomycetaceae bacterium | reverse complement strand
GCGGTGATCGTCACCTGACGCCGCATGTTGTAGCGGTCGAACTGGCCCGGCATGGTGCCGGGCTCGAGGGTCGCGACGTCGCGCACGAGCACCTGCCCGGCACCTGCGTGATTGACCGGGAGACGGGCCAGGTCGTCGGCCGACGTGAGCGACTGCACGCGGTCGTCGGGGGCCCGCAGCACCTGCCGAGGCACCTCGACCTGCACCTGATAGGCGATGCCCGACTTGGGATCGGCCCAGTAGTTGGGCATCACGAAACGGCTCGACGACGTGGCCATCGTCAGGGCCCGCGACACGTCCCCCTGGGTGAGTCCCGAGAGCCCCGCCTTCTCGCGGTCGATCTCGACGCGGATCGTCGGGTAGTCGAGCGACTGTCCGAACTGGAGATCGCGGAGCGCTGGAATCGAGGACAGTTCGGCAAGCACCGCCTCGGCATGCCTGCGGCTGTCGGCGAGGTTCGGGCCGCTGACCGCGATCTCGATCGGCGTCGGCGAGCCGAAGCTCATCACCTCGTTGACGATGTCGGAGGGCTCGAACGACACCCGCAGCTCCGGGAGCATCTCGGCCACCTTCGCCCGCAGCCGCTCCTTGAGGGCCTCGACGCGGACGCCGCCGTGCTCGTGGAGGTCGACGTGGAGAATCGCCTCCTCGGGGCCGCGGGACCATTGGTAGACCGCGTTCACGGGGAAGTTTGAATGGATCATCCCCACGTAGCCGAGCGTGAGGGCGACGTGGTCCGCTCCAGCCTCCCGCTTCACCAGGTCGATGACGTCGAGGGCGTACCGCTCCGTGCGGGCGATCTGCGTGCCGTCGGGAGCGCGGATCCGCAGGCGAAACTGCCCCGCATCGACGAGCGGAAAAATCTCCCGGCCCAGCCGGGGGCCGCACCACGCGATCACCCCGACCGCCGCCGCGGCAGAGGCCCCCACGACCAGCCACCGTGCGGCCACGAACCTCGAGACGAGCCACGCATAGCCCCGGCGGAGCCGGCCGAAGCCGGAGGCCTCACGCGCACCGTGGTGCGTCCGCCGGAGGAGCCACACGCTCGCCACCGGCACGAAGGTGCTCGACAGGACGTACGAGCCGATCATCGCGAAGCCGACGGCCAGCGCCAGCGGGGTGAAGAGTCGCTGGGCGGCCCCGCGCATGAAGAAGGCGGGGATGAAGACCGCGAGGACGCAGACCATCGCGAGCAGGCGCGGCACGGCCGTCTGCAGGTTGCCCAGGCGCACGGCGAGCGGCACGCTCTCCGTGCGGTCCATCCAGGCGTGGATGTTCTCGACCTCGACCGTGGCCTCGTCCACGAGAATCCCGATCGCCAGCGCCAGGCCGCCGAGTGTCATCACGTTGATCGTCTCACCCGTCAGCCAGAGAGCCAGGATCGAGAAACAGATGGCCAGCGGGATGTTGAGGACCACGACGATCGCGCTACGCCAGTCGCGCAGGAACACGAGCACCGCGATGCCGACGAGAGCGGCCCCGAGCACGCCTTCCAGGACCACCGATTCCACGGCCCGCGTGACGAAGGGGGACTGATCGAACTCGAAGCTCACCCTGATGTCGGGCGGCAGCACCTCCTGCATCCCGGGGAGTGCCCGCTTGATGTTGGCGATGACGCTCATCGTGGAGGCGTCGGCCCGCTTGGTCGCGAGGATGTAGACCGCACGTCTGCCATTGGCGAGGGCGTAGCCGGCGGGGGCGTCGGCGGCATCGGTGACGTGGCCGACGTCGCGAACGTACACGGGTGATTCACCCATGCGGACCGGGATCGTGAGGAGCGCCTGCGGATCACGGACGACCGAGTTGGTGGACACGATCGGATAGCTGTCGCCGACGAGCAGGTTGCCGGAGGGGCTGATGGTGTTGCCCTGCGCGAGGGCCCTGACGACCTCGTCGGGCGACATGCCGTAGGCCTGCAGGCGGCGCGGATCGAGCGTGACGACGATCGTCCGCGCGCTGCCCCCGAACGGCGGCGGGGCGGAGACGCCGGGGAGCGAGGCGAACATCGGACGCACCCGAAAGAGGGCGATGTCCTGGATCTCCGCGATCGAACGGGTCTCGCTCGAGAGCACGAGGTAGCCCACCGGAACGCTGCCGGTGTCGAACCGCATGACGAACGGGGAGACGGTGCCCGGCGGCATGAAGGCCTGTGAGCGGTTGACGTAGTTGATCGTCTCCGCCATCGCCTGCGACATGTTCGTGCCGGGGTGGAAGAAGAGCTTCATCAGGGCCGTGCCCTGCACGTTCCGCGACTCCACATGGTGGATGCCGCTGATGTAGAGGAAGTGGTACTCGTAGTAGTTGGTGAGGAAGCCCTCCATCTGCGCCGGGTCCATGCCGCCGTAGGGCTGGCAGACATAGATCACGGGCAGGTCGAGGCTCGGGAAGATGTCCACCTCCATGCCGCGCGGGAGCCCCGCGGGATAGGAGACGCCCAACTGCTCGCACACCGACCGGCCCACGGCCATGACGCTGCCGAGGACGACCGCCAGGACCAGGACCATGACGGTCACCGGCCGCCGCAGCGCGAAAGCGATGACGAATTGCATGTGCGGCAACGAATCTTCACGGAGGACGGGGGCCCGGGGCAGCCCAGTCTCGCGCCCTGCCCCACCCTGCCGGCCCGCCTCGGCCGGGCGAAAAATCCTTACATCCGCCGCAGTTTACCGCCGATCTACCGATGACGGAGTGTCGGCTGCTCGTCCCTGCGAGCGGGTCGACGGTTCCTCACCGCCGCTCGAAGGACCGCGGGCTGATGGGTGAACTGACCAGGCTCGTCGTTGTGGTCATCGCCGGATGTGCCGTTGCCGGCTCGGGAGGCTGCGCGAGCCGCGATCCGTCACGCCACGCGGACACGATCCGCGCCGACCCGGCGATCCTCGCCGCGGCCGGTGCCCACGAGATACCGCACACCACGGCGCCCGCTCCGAAGCCTATCGCGGAGGATCGAGACGCGGGCGGCACGATCCAGCTCGTGTCGAGCGAGGAGCCACTGCCCGAGCCGGAGCCGACGACGGAGAGCGAGCCGGAATCCCTCGTGGCTCTGCCGGCAGCCGTGCCGGAGTCGGTGCCCGCCGGGCCTCTGGTCTTCGAGACCGACCTGCCGGTGCGTGAAGTGACGCTGGCCAACATTCTCACGTCGGTGGCCGGTCGAAATCCCGAGGTTGGTTTCGCCACCCAGCGGTACGCCGAGGCCTACGCGCGACTCATCGCGGCCCGGACGCTCTGGCTCCCCTCCATCAACGCCGGCCTGGGCTGGAACAACCACGCCGGGCCCCTGCAGGCCTCCAACGGCAGCGTGGGCGAGGTGAGCCGGAGCTCGCTCACGACGGGCCTCGGCGTGCAGACGATCGGTGCCGGCTCGCCGGTCGTGCCCGGTCTGTTCGCCAACTTCCATTCGGCAGAGGCGATTTTTCAGCCGCGGATCGCCAATCGTGCGGCAGCGGCCCGCGATGCCGCGGTGCGCACGACGATCAACGATCTCCTGCTCGAGACCTCGCTCGCCTACCTCGAACTCCTGAGAGCCCATCAGTCGCGCGCCATCGCCGTCGACATCCGCGAGCACGCCCAACGTCTCGCCACGGCCACGGCCGACTTTGCCCGCAGCGGTGCCGGCAACGAGGCCGACGCGGACCGGGCCGCGACCGAGCTCTCGATCCGGCAGAACGAGGTGGTGCAGGCCGAGGAGGAGATTCAGGTGGCGTCGGCGCGGGTCGTCGAACTCCTCAATGACGATCCCCGCTTCGTCCTCTCCCCGCTCGAGCCTGCGATCGCCCCCGTCGAACTCGTGCCGCTCGAGACGCCGATCCAAACGCTCCTGCCGACGGGACTGCAGCGGCG
>DNLZ01000062.1:4284-4739 GCA_003488325.1 Planctomycetaceae bacterium | reverse complement strand
TCTCCATGGCTCCCGAACGTGCTCATGGGGACGAGCTACGCCGCCTTCGGCGGCGGGCAGGGCAGCCAGATCTCCAACACGGCGGGCCGGTTCGACCTCGATGCCATCACCTACTGGCAGGTCCGCGGGCTCGGCGTCGGCGAATACGCCGCGCGGCGCGAGGCCCGGGCCCTGTACGACCAGAACCGCATGCACCAGATCCGCGTCATGAACCGCGTCAGCCGCGAGATCGTCGAATCGCACGCCCAGGTGCTCGCCCGGCATCGCCAGATCGGGATCGCCGAGCAGGCCGTCCAGCGGGCGACCGACTCCTTCGAGCGCAACTGGCTGCGTGTCCGCGATCTCGAGGGACTGCCGATCGAGACGCTCCAGTCGATTCAGGCGCTCGATCAGGCGCGTCGGGAGTATCTGCGGGCGATCGTCGACTACAACGCGGCCCAGTTTCGGCTCCAGCG
>DNLZ01000062.1:0-3903 GCA_003488325.1 Planctomycetaceae bacterium | reverse complement strand
TCCTGACCGCGCGCCCTCGCACATGCCTGGCCGCACCGCCGGACGGTGGCGGGCATCGCCGGGCTCAGGACAGGCAGGGGCAGTCGGCAGGCAGAACCATACGCAGACAGCCGGGCGCGACGGCGAATCGGACACGGCTCTCCGCGATCGGCTCACCGTCGAGATTGATCGGGAGCGGCTCACGGGCCTCGAGCTCGATCCACGGCACCTCGAGCCGCACCACGAAGGTGGCCGTGGTGGCACGGCCGGCGATCTCGGCCGCAACCTGCGGTGCGCTGGCGACGGGAAAGGGTCTCAGGAAGACGACGTCGAGCAAGCCGTCGTCGATGAGCGCATGGGGCGCGAGCGGCTGGCCGCCACCGGCCTGGCGGCCGTTGCAGATCGCGCCGATGACCACGCCCCCCTCCACCGCCCCCTGCGGCGTGCGGATCGCACACGCGTAGGGCCGGAAGTTGATCGCCTTCAGGAGGCCCATGATCGTGTAGGCGCCGCCGCCCAGGAAATTCTTGAGTTCGACCGGCGTGTCCGCCGTCACGGCCGCACCGAATCCGCCCGACGCGACGTTCACGAAATAGGCGTCGTTCGCCCGCACCAGATCGACGGGGACGGGCGTGCCCGTGACCGCGAGGGCGAGCGCAGCGGCCGGATCCGTCGGCACCCCGCACGCCGTGGCGAAGTCGTTGGCAGTACCCAGGGGCAGGATGCCCAGCGCCGGTCGCGTCGCCGGATCGACGGCCATCAGACCATTGGCGATCTCGTTGACACTCCCGTCACCGCCACCGGCGATCACGCGTTCCACGCCCTCGCGCGCCGCCTCGCTGACGAGTCTCGCCGCATCGCCGCGCTCCCAGGTCACCCGCACCTCGAGCGCGTGGCCCTCGCGGCGCAGGCGGCGCACGGCATCGCGCACGTCCGGGCGATCCGCCTTCTTGCCGTTGATGATCAGTCGCGCCGGCATCGAAGCCTCGTGGGACACACGCGTGGACGACTCGCCGTGACGGGTCAGGGCGGCCGCGGGGACGTGCGTCGCGTCATCGCGACCACAGTTTCGCGAACATGGCGGGCACGCGAAAGTCTTCCCTACCGGTCGGCGAGTAGGCGGTGTATTCCGACTTCCCGTCGCGCACCCGCAGCCGGCCGAGATTGAAGTGCCAGGGGAAGAGCTCTTTCGGCTCCGCACCGGCGATGCCCTTCTCGGGATCGAGCGTGAAGGCGTCCTCGCCGACGATGGGCAGCCGGACCTCCACGCTCCAGCGGCCTTCGCCGCGGTGCACGGCGACCTGCGCTCCGCTGCTCCAGGCGACACCCCGGCCGCCGGGCGCCTCGTCCGCGTCGTACACCGCACCGGCGGCGTTGATGGCGATCTCGTACCGGCTGCGGGTCGGTGTCTCGATCAGGAGAAGCACGTGATCCGCCGAGAGGATCTTCGGATCGTCGTTCCGCGTCGGCGCACCCGCGGCGCCCTGCATGTCGGGCTCCTCGCACACGATGCCGAAGTGCAGGATGCTCCCTTCACGCAGCACCTGAAATCTCCCGGCCGCACCCGCAGGTGGCCCGCCGGGCCGGACCGGGAGCAACGGCGCGATGCGGTACGTGCCCCACCAGGCAGGGTCCACGATGCCGTCGAGCGGCTTGTCCTTGAACGGCTTGCCGTCGGTCTGGTTCGTCTGGAGCGCACGATAGCTGAGGTCGGTCTCGCGCGGGCGGCTGAGCTGCTGCTGGAGCGCGGGCAGCGGCTGCATGACCTCGGCGATCCGCGCGATGCGTCGCCCGGGCAGGCTGTCGGGATCGGCCGCACGCCGCGCGTCGGCCAGCAGCGCGAGCGATTCGCCGATCTTCGCGGCATCGGTGCTCATGTGCATCCAGTTCGCCTCGGCATGCGCGACGAAGGCGCGCATGGCGTCCGCGGCAGGTCCGTAGTACGCGCTGAAGTAGTCGTCGAGGATCGCATCCACGTCCTGATCCACGTCCCAGTACAGCCGCGCGGCGAGGTACAGGTTGAGATGCTCGATCGCGAGTTCGTCATACCCCAGCGAGGCTTCCCGCCCCTGGGGATGCGTGTAGATCTCGATCTGCTCGCCGCGCGTGACGCCTTGCAGATCCCGCAGGTCACGGGCGATCTGTCGCGTGAAATACACCGGACGGCCGCGCTGATCCGGCCGCGCGTTGGTGCTGTAGTCCCAGGTGAGATAGACGCCCGACGGCAGTCTCTCGAGCCACTGTGCCCGCAAGGCCCGCCGCTCGTTCCAGACGGACTCGTCCCAGAAGTCCTGCCGGTGACGCGTCTCAATGAGGGCGAGATTCGGGCTCAGCGGCCCGATCGATTCCGGGGGCAGCGTGTAGGCGCTGTAGGCAAGCGCGCTGACGAGGCGGTCGGGATGGCTCTTGTGCACCTCGAGGGCCACGCGGTTCAGATAGCCCCAGACGTGATCGGACATGCTGCCCTGCCATCCTCGGGCGGGCGTGAGCTGGGCCATCCACGCCGGATCGTCCGCGGTGAGTCCGCCGTAGCCGTCCACGAGGTCGATGTTGTGCATCGGTTCCCGGAAGTGGTCGAACATCGCCCGCACGTGCTTCACCTGCTTCTCGAAGAGGCGCGGTGAGAGCAGGTTGGGCACGCCGTCCTCCTTGAACGTCGTGTCACGGGTGCCTCCGCGGAGCAGGTACATGTCTGGGTGGGCCCGCTTCATCTCCTCGCGCTTGATGACGAACTTCATGCCGTGGCAGATCTGCGGAAACCCGACGATCTCCGCGCCGTGGTTGAGGCCCAGCCGGAGGTTCCAGAGCGCCTTCTCGCCGATCCCGGTGTGCTCCGTGTAGTAGATGAAGCGTCGTACGGCGAAGTCGGGCGTGACGGTGCGGCGCACGTCGGGAAGCGCGACGGTGTCCCGAACGGGGATCACCTCGCCGATCTCACCCGGCGCGAACCAGCGGCACCCGAGGCCCCTCAGGAACTCGTGCACGGCGTTGAACGTGCCGGCATCGTCCTGATCCCAGACATCGAGGTCGGGGTGATAGCGGAAGTGGAGGTCGCGGGCGGGGTTCCAGAACGTGTCGCCCGTGATCGCGTCCCAGCCGCGGTTCACCCGCGCAGTCTCGTCGGCCGAGCGGCTGCGGCCCCATGGCTCGATCGGCACGAAGTCGTGGTCCGGCCCGAGCAGCGCGAGCCAATCCGGACCCGAGTCCATGCGGAACGCGCCGTGCTCGAGCTCGTCGGTCGCCAGGCCGAGCGCGCTGGTGTGCCGGCTCGTGCCGACGAAGATCGCCACCGTGCCCGCCCGCCGATCGGTGACGATCGGCAGCACGGCACCGGTCATTTTCCGGAGGCACTCCTGCAGCTCCTTGGCTGCCAGTCTCGTCATGCGGGCCGGCTTGTCGGCGATCACGATCTCCGCCCGCGGCGTGCCACGCTCGACGATGAAGGTTTCGGCAGCCGCCGCGGCCGCCGGTGTCGTGGCGACCAAACCGACGAGGAGCACGATCGAGCAGGGCATGCGCCGTGGACCGGGTCTTCCGTGAGAAACGTCGCGACTGTGCTTCGGCATCGCTCCCCCTCGAACGGTGTTGACAGGCCCAATCCTCTCTCAGCCCCACCGCCACCGTGGCGGCTCTCCCTTCCACCAGCAGATCGCGATCACGCCGAGCGACAGACCACTGACGGCGGCGACGAAGCCCACGACGCTGCGCTCGGGCGGCACGAGCCATGCTACCGCGGCCATGAGCCCGATGTACGCGACGAGCACCACCCAGCCCTGCCAGGTGGCCGGCGGCCCCCAGCCCCATCCATAGCGCTTGGCGGGAAACCAGTAGCGCGGTCGGTCGCTCGCTTCCGGTTCCGTGGACGGCCCATGCACGACGCCTACCGAGCCTCCTCGCTCATGACGACGCCGTCGATCAGGACGC
>DNLZ01000472.1:2497-2740 GCA_003488325.1 Planctomycetaceae bacterium | reverse complement strand
GCACGGCGCGAGCGTGCGAAAGCACGTCGTCGAACTGGACGCATGTGGCGCACGCCTCCAGGCGTGCGAACCCGGGAGTAAGGGCGAGCAGGCCCAGGTCCACGCAGTCGGCGTCGATGCGCGATGGCTTGTCACCTGGCACGCATGACCGCATGCGCACGCTGGAAAGCGTACGCCACGAAGGGAGAGGCGGGGGCGGTTGCACGAGCGCGGCGGGCCGGACAGGTGCTGAAGCGTCCATTC
>DNLZ01000472.1:0-2104 GCA_003488325.1 Planctomycetaceae bacterium | reverse complement strand
CTGCGGGTGAAGCCCGCGTTCAGGGTCGCGTCGGCACGAGGCCGGGCCAGGCTGCGGCGAGGCGATCGACCGGCGGGATGTCGAGCCGCGTCCCGGGCAGCAGGGCGACGCGCGGGTCGAGCGTGCGGTTCCACGCGTAGAGCGCGCGGTAGAGCCGGCCGTCACCGTAGGCCCGCTCGGCGAGGGTCCACCACGAATCACCGGTGACGACGAGATGGCTTCCCTCCACCGGTGCGACCGGCATCGGGAGCGATCGGTCGGGTGTGGACACGATGCCCGTGTCGGCCCCGCCGAATTGATCGACCGGCGCGGAGCCTCCGAAGCGGCTGAATCGTCCCGCGGGATCCGGGGGCGTGGGAAACGCGTCGGGTGCGAGATCGGCCTCCTCGACCGCGGGGATCGAGGCGGAAGGCATGATCGCGGCGGCGGGGTCATCGCCCCGGGCCGCGAACCGCGACGGTGTCGCGGAAACCGCCTCCGGTGTGTCGAGCGTGTCGACACCCGCGGCCGGCTGCACGAACGGATCGCGGTTCATGGGCGGGGCATGCGCCCCGGCGAGGTCGTCCGCTGCCGATGTGGGGAATCGCGCTGGCTCGTGATCTGGGCCCACCGCGACATCGGAGAACCGTTCGGCGGTCGGGTCGGAGGGGATCGCTGCGGCCTCGTTCGCGGGCGGGATCGCCGTCACGACAAGCGGCGGAGCCGCCGTGAAGTCCCAGGCTCGGCCGCCTGGAGCCGGCGGGGGCACGAGCGCCTGACGCACGGGAAACGCGACGTCGCCGTGGACGTCCGGGCCGGCCCCTGCCGGTGGGCGCGGCACGAGGAGCTTGAGCGACAGCACGCCGACGAAGAGTCCCGCGAGCAGGCCGAGCAGGCCGAGCAGGATTCTGGTCTCACGTCCCATGGGCGTTTCGGTGGCGATGGTCACGACGGGGCGATCGGGGCGGGAGTGTGACCGCCACGACGCTCCGGTGCCAGATCGGTCGGGCTGCGAGCTCACGACCCGGCAGTCGACCCGGCAAGCTGGGCGACCCGCAGCTTGGCCGAGCGACTGCGGGGGTTGCGGGCGACCTCCTCGGCGGAGGCCTCGAGCGGCGATCGCGTGAGCCGCTCCCAGACCTGAGCACAGCGAAACGCCTCCTTGACGAGGCGGTCCTCGAGCGAATGGAACGCGATCACGGCGAGGCGGCCACCCGGAGTCAGCCGTGTCGGAATCCGCTCGAGCGCGATCCGGAGCGACTTGAGCTCCTGGTTCACCGCGATCCGCAGCGCCTGGAACGTGCGGGTGGCGGGATGAATGCGGGGTGGAGGCGTCTGCCGGGGCACCGCCGCGAGGACGCAACGGGCGAGGTCACGGGCCGTGCGGATCGGCTCGCGTTCGCGGACCGCGGCGATCCGCCGCGCGATCCGCCGACTGAATCGCTCCTCGCCGAACGAGTGGATGATGTCGGCGAGGCTCTCCGGACGCATGCGATTGACGATGCGCCAGGCCGGCTCTCCCTCGGTGGGGTCGAATCGCAGGTCGAGCGGGCCATCGGCATCGAAGGAGAATCCGCGGGATGTGTCGGCGAGCTGGTCGCTCGACAGCCCGACGTCGAGGAGCACTCGGTCGACCCGGTCGATCGCCAGCGCGTCGAGCACCTCGGGAAGGTTGCAGAAGTTGGCCTGGGCGAACCGCAGGGGCAGGCCGCTGAGTTCCCGGCTGCAGCGTTCGATCGCCGCCGGATCGCGGTCGATCGCGATGACGAGGCCCTGGGGGCCGACGGCTTCCGCCAACAGCCGGGCGTGTCCTCCTCCGCCGAGCGTCCCGTCGACGACCCGCATGCCGGGGCGGACATCGAGCGTGGCCAGCACCTCGGCAGGCATGACGCTCGTGTGGATGCTCGCGGACCCCATACGAGCACTCTACCAGTGGCCACGCCGCCCCTGTCTCTTTCGCGTCCCGTGCCTGCCCATGCCCCTGTGGCGTGCGCCTTCTGGCGTGCGAACCCGG
This sequence comes from Planctomycetaceae bacterium, assembly GCA_003488325.1. Taxonomy (GTDB): domain Bacteria; phylum Planctomycetota; class Planctomycetia; order Pirellulales; family UBA1268; genus QWPN01. The sequence continues at coordinate 111 of DNLZ01000472.1, read as the reverse complement.
GAGGATGCGTGAAGAGACCGGGCTCCTCAGAGTGGGGGGCGATGCACCGTGGCTCGTCTTCCGGTGCGCTGACCCGCATTCGCACGCTGGAAAGCGTGCGCCACGAAGGGA
>DNLZ01000111.1:13583-21193 GCA_003488325.1 Planctomycetaceae bacterium | reverse complement strand
CCACCCCGCTTCTGCGACGACTCGTTTCTCCTCTCCTGTGATCGGGCCGCGGATCTCTACCACCGCGTCGCCTCGCGGCAGCCGATCGTCGACTTCCACTGCCACCTGTCGCCGCGCGACATCGCCGAGGATCGGCAGTTCGACACGCTCCATGCGGCGTGGCTCGAGGGCGACCATTACAAGTGGCGGGCCCTGCGGGCCGACGGCGTGCCCGAGGACCTCGTCACCGGCTCCGCGACGCCGTGGGAGAAATTCCAGGCGTGGGCCCGGACGGTGCCGCATACGCTGCGCAATCCGCTCTTCCACTGGACCCACCTCGAGCTCCGCCGTCACTTTGGCATCGAGGAGCTGCTCGAGGAGTCCACCGCGGAGGCGATCTGGCGCGAGGCGAATCGTCAGCTCGCCACCGGCCGGCTCTCGGCCCGTGGCATCCTCGCGCTCATGAAGGTCGAGGCCGTGGGCACGACGGACGATCCGGCCGACCCGCTCGTCTGGCACGACGCGATCCGCCGCGCGGGCATCGCGACCCGCGTCGTGCCGACCTTCCGGCCCGACGCCGCCGCGAAGGTGGGCCATCCGGACCGGCTCACGGCCTGGGTGCGCCGGCTCTCCGAGACGGTCGGCGCGGGGGCGGACACCTTCACGGGCCTGATCGCCGCGCTCCAGCGGCGCCACGCCGACTTCGCCGCCGCGGGGTGTCGGGCGAGCGATCACGGGGTCGAGTCGCTCGTCGACGAGGAGGTGACGGACCAGACGGCGCGACGCATCTGGGAGCGCGCGATCGGCGGCACGCCGGCGGACGCCGCCGATGCCGCACGATTCGCGACCTGGCTGGTCGGCCTCGTCGCCCGGCTCAATTCGGATGCAGGATGGGTCACGCAGCTGCACCTGGGACCCTTCCGCGACCCCAACCCGCTGCTCGCGGCGCGGCTCGGAGGCGACGCCGGCTGCGACACGATCGGCGATGCCCGGCAGGGACCGGGCCTCGTGCGACTGCTCGGCACGCTCGCCCGCGACGACCGCCTCGGCCGCACGATCCTCTACAACATCAACCCGGCGGACAACGCGCTCTTCTCGGCGCTCCCCGGATCGTTCCAGGACGGCGCTATTCCCGGCAAGATCCAGTGGGGCAGCGCCTGGTGGTTCCTCGATCAGGAACGGGGGATGCGGGAGCAGATGAACATGCTCTCCGACTTCGGGCTGTTGTCGCGCTTCGTCGGCATGGTGACCGACTCACGGTCGTTTCTCTCGTACCCCCGACACGAGTATTTCCGCCGTATCCTCTGCGACCTCGTGGGATCCGATGTCGAGACCGGTCGGCTGCCCGACCGTGGCGACTGGCTCGACCACCTCGTCATGGCGGTCTGCTGCGGCAACGCGCGGGCGTACTTCCGCTTCTGACCGCGACCGGTCCGCAGAGCCCGAGGAGCGGCCCGCCGATCCCGAGGTACGCTACGGGAATCCCGTCTCGCGCCGCCCGTTCCGAAACCGCCCTGCATGCGCTCCCGTCGTCGCGCCGCTGTCCCGCTCGCGCAGCAGCTCGTGCTGCCGACGGTCGGCCTCGTGCTCGCCGCGGTGATCGCCAACGTGGGATTCGCGGCGTGGCTCGCGGTGCGCCGGTCGCGCGAGGCGGCGCGGGTTCGCCAGGAGCAGGTGGCCGCCGCGCTCGGGGAGTCGCGGGTGGCCGTCTCGCGGCAGGTGCTCGACACCCTCTGCCGGCTCACCGGCAGCCACTTCGTGGTCTGGGACACGTCGCGGAGCGGACCGGGGCTCTCGACGCTGCCGCCGCAGGCGATCGACGCCCCGGCCCTGGAGGCGCTCGTCGCGCGGGGGGGCGGCACGGCGACGGTCGCCGGTGAGTCGGTTGAGGTCGGCCTCGTGCGGTCGACCGGCGTGCGTCCCGAGCGGGTGGTGGTGCTCACTCCGGTGCAGAGCGTCTGGGTGACCACGCTCGAATCGATTTGGCCCGTGCTCGCGGTGGGTGCGGGCACGCTGGCGGTCCTCGTGCCCCTCGGCGTGGCGGCGACGACGCGGCTCGGTCGGCAGATCGGGACGGTGGAGCGGCACGTCGCGCGGATCGCCGGTGGTGATTTCGGGGCGACGCTCGCGCCGACGGACCGGGGCGACTCTCCCGCGGCCGAGGTGGTGCGGCTGGCCGAGGGTGTGGATTCCCTGAGCAGCACGCTCGCGTCGCTGCGGTCGAGCCTCGTGGCGAGTGAGCGGCAGCGGCTCCTCGGCCAGCTCGCCGCGGGCTTCGCCCACGAGCTGCGCAACGCCATCACCGGCGCACGCCTCGCGATCGACCTCCACCTCCGTCGATGCCACGCCGCGAGGGGCGTGGACGGCGACCGCGCGGGGATGCGCGGCGATGCGGGGGATGACAGCCTGCAGGTGGCGATTCTCCAGCTCGACGTCGTCGCCGCCGAGATCCGCGGGCTGCTCGCGCTCGGTCGGCAGGAGGAAGCGGAGCCGGTCACCGTCGATGTGGCGGACCTGGTCGCGCGCGTCGGCGGTCTCGTGGGGCCGCGGTGCGAGCATGTGGGGGTGCGGCTCGAGCACGCCGTGCGTCCCGGACTGCGCACCACCGGGCATCCGGAGGCTTTGCGGGCCGCGCTTGTGAACCTCGTGCTCAATGCGATCGACGCCGCGGGTCGGGACGGTCTCGTGCGAATCGTGGGCGAGGGCGTCGGCGACGACGAGGCGGTGCGGATCACGGTCGAGGACGACGGTCCCGGCCCGCCCCATGAACTCGCCGCGACGCTCGGCGACCCGTTCGTCACGGGCAAGCCGGAGGGCGTCGGCCTGGGACTGACGGTGGCCGGCACCGTGGCCGAGCGGCACGGGGGTGCCCTGAGCTGGGCGCGTGGGGATGGTCGCACGCGATTCACGATCACGCTGCCGCGGGCGGCGGCGGCGACGATCGTGGGGAGCGCGACATGAGCCGCATCCTCGTCGTCGATGACGAGCCGGCGATCGGCTGGAGCCTGCGCGAGCTCTTCAGTGACGGGGGCCACGACGTGGTGGTCGCAGCCGACCTGGAGGCGGCGGCGGCAGCCTGCCGGCAGCATCGTCCCGAGACGATCCTGCTCGACGTCCGGCTGGGGTCGCGCGACGGCCTCGCGGCCCTGCCGGATCTCCGCGCCGCCGCGGGGGACGTGCCCGTCGTGATCATGACCGCGTTCGGCGACCTCGACACCGCCGTGCGGGCCGTGCGGGCCGGTGCGTTCGACTACCTCGTGAAGCCGTTCGATCTCGTGAAGGTCGCGCAGGTGGTCGAGCGGGCGCTGGCGGAGCGCGCGCCGCCCGACGCCGTCGGCGGCGCGGATGGCGACGGCGCGCGGACGCGGACGCCGGCGGCGCTCGTCGGTGGCTGCCCGGCGATGCAGGAGGTGTTCAAGCAGATCGCACTGGTCGCTGCCAGCGACCTCCCCGTGCTCGTCACCGGTGCGACTGGCACCGGCAAGGAGCTCGTGGCCCGGGCGATCCACGACCACGGCGCTCGACGCACGCAGCCGTTCGTCGTCACGAACCTTGCGGCGCTCGCGCCCGGTGTCGTGGAGAGCGAGCTCTTCGGGCACGTGCGGGGTTCGTTCTCCGGGGCGATCGCCGACCGGCCGGGCCTCTTCGAGACGGCCGACGGCGGCACGCTCTTCCTCGACGAGATCGGCGAGGCTCCGCCCGCCGTGCAGGCATCGCTCCTGAGGGCGCTCGAGAGCGCCGAGGTGACACGGGTCGGCGAGTCCGCACCGCGCCGCGTCGACGTGCGGATCATCGCCGCGACCAACCGCGACCTCGCCGAGGCCCGGGCGGAGGGCACCTTCCGGGAGGATCTGTACCATCGGCTGCGCGTCTTCCCGATCGCGCTGCCGTCGCTCGCCGAACGTCTCGACGACATCGACGTCCTCGTGCGGCACTTTCTCACCAGGCGGTCCGCGGTCGGCCCCATCCCGGCCATCGCGCCGGAATTCCTCGACGCGGTGCGCGGCCGGGCATGGCCGGGCAACGTGCGCGAGCTCGAGCACGCCGTCGAGTACGCGGCGGTCGTCGCCCGGGGGGGCACGCTGCGGCCGGAGCATCTGCCCCGCCCGGTCACCGGGGGACACGACTGCGGCACGACCCCGATGGACGTGGCGTCGGCCGCCCTGCGGGCGGCGGTCGGGACGTGGTCGGCGGCGGCGCGTGCGGCCCTCGCCTCGGAGGCCTCGCCCGACCTCCATGCCCGCGCGGTATCGCTGCTGGAGGAGGCGCTCGTCAGGGATGCGCTCGCGCACACCGGTGGCAACCGCACCGCGGCGGCCCGCCTGCTGGGCCTCGACCGCGCGACCCTGCGTGCGAAGCTCCGTGCGCTCGGCATCGACGACTGACGCGTGGACCGCCCCGGGTGCTTTCCCCGGTCGCGCGGCCTCCATAGACTCTTCGAGCGTTCCGTTCCACCGTGACTTCCTTCCCACGAGAGAGGCGATCGTTTTTCATGGACATTCTCGGCGAGATCCTCAAGCAGGTGATCCAGGGCGCCGGAGCCCAGCCGGCACCCGCGCCCCAGCAGCGTCAGCCCCAGCAGCCGCCGGCGGGCATGCCCTCACCCGGCGACCTCAATGACATCCTCACGCAGATCTTCGGCGGCGGCAGCGCGTCGAAACTTCCGGACGTCGTGCGGCAGTTCGAGGAGAAGGGGATGCGGGAGCAGGTCGACTCGTGGGTGCGCACCGGCCCGAACAAGCCGGTCGATCGACGGCAGATCGAGGATGTCTTCGGCCAGCGCGAGCTCGAGCAGATCGCGAAGCCCCGCGGCATCGACCGGGAGCAGCTCGCCGAGGTGCTCAGCCGTTACATCCCCAAGATCATTGACGAGCTGACGCCGCAGGGCCAGATCGCGGGTCGTCGCTGAGCGACGCCACACGCGGCGCAGGAGGGCCGCTCGTCGGCACAGGTCTCCGCCACCACCGCCTGCGGGCGGTGGTGGCGGATCGACCGTTCCAGCCGGCGCACACGGCACGCTCCGCACGGTCCGCCTTCTCGACGGCGTCGGTCGAGTCGCCGGAGCGGGCCGCCGATACTGTGCGTGTGCCGGTTCGGCCGGTCTCGTTTCGCCGCCGCGGTCCGTGTGCCGCGCGACCCATCGCCTCGTTTCCCGTCGTCCGGAGCATCGTCGCACCCATGCCCAGCCGTCGCCGCAAGCCCGCGTCCGCCGTGCAGAACCCGCTCGAGACCTACCTCCGGGAGATCAACGAGACGTCGCTCCTCACCGCCGACGAGGAGAAGTCCCTCGCCCACGCGATCGCCCGCGGGGACGCCCTGGCACGCGACCACATGGTGCGGGCCAACCTCCGGCTGGTCGTCAACATCGCCCGCGGCTACGCCAATCGCGGGCTGCCCCTGCCCGACCTGATCGAGGAGGGCAACCTCGGTCTGCTGCGGGCGGTCGAGGGCTTCGATCCGGGGGTCGGAACCCGGTTCAGCACGTACGCGAGCTACTGGATCAAGCAGTCGATCAAGCGGGCGCTGATCAACTCGGGCAAGACGATCCGCATCCCGGCCTACATGGTCGAGCTGCTGTCGAAGTGGCGGCGGGCGACGCTGCGACTCACCGACGCGCTCGGCCGCGTCCCGACGGCGGAGGAGGTGGCCCGCAGCCTCGGACTGGCCCGCAAGAAGCTGCCGATCATCAAGAAGGCGATCCACGTGCACCAGGCGGGCCCGCAGACCGAGCAGAGCGAGGGTGGCTGGTCGCTCGGCGAGCTCATCCGCGACGAGAGCGCGAAGTGTCCGGCCGAGGTCCTGCTCGACGCCGACACGCTGCGGCACGTGCTGCGACGCATCGACCAGCTCGACGAGCGGGCCGCGACGATCATCCGGCTGCGGTTCGGCATCGGCGGTGGCGAGCCGATGACGCTCAAGGAGATCGGCGGCGTGCTGGGGCTCACCCGTGAGCGCGTCCGTCAGATCGAGAGCGAGACGCTCGCGTCGCTGGCGCTCGAGATCGACGGGGTGCGGACGGCCAGCGTGACCCTGCGTCGGGGCGCGTGACGCCCGAGCCCGTCGGGCCATGACGACGCCCACCGCCCCGGCCGGCCGTCGTCGGGGCGCTCGGCCGGTGGGAAGCGCGACGGCACCACGCCCGCTGGAGCCCTTTGAAGCGATGGATCTCGCCCGTCACATCCGCGCCGTGCCCGACTTTCCCAAGCCGGGCATCCTCTTTCGCGACATCACACCGCTGCTCGCCGATCCCGCCGCGCTCACCGACGCGATCGACCGGCTCGTCGAGCCCTGGCGGAACGAGCGGCTCGATGCCGTGGCCGCCATCGAGGCCCGCGGATTCCTCTTCGCGGCACCCGTCGCGCTGGAGCTCGGCGTCGGGGTGATCCCGGTGCGCAAGCCGGGGAAGCTGCCGGCCGCCACCATCGCCCACGAGTACGAGCTCGAATACGGGCGGGACAGGCTGGAGATGCATGCGGGCGTGCTGCCGCGCTCGTCCCGCGTGCTCGTGATCGACGACGTGCTCGCCACGGGCGGCACGGCGGCGGCGTGCATGCGACTGGTCGAGACGGCTGGAGGCACGGTCGTGGGGGCGTCGTTCCTGGTCGAGATCGCGCCGCTCGGGGGACGGGCGCGGCTCGCGCCGCATCGCGTCGAGAGCGTCCTCGTCTACTGACGACCGCCCGGGCCGGTCGTGCGTCCGGTCGGCGGGTCGGATGCCCGACCGTGCGGCGCCCGGGAGAGCACGTCGATCGGCACGAAGCCGTCGTCGGCGGGCCGGCACGACGGAGTCACGAGCCGACGGGCGAGCGTGCGCACGAGCCACCCGGCGGCCAGGACCGCGATCGCGAGGGCGAGCAGATCCTGCATCCCACGTTCCCCGTTCCCGCTCACCAGCCGAGAGCCGTGCCGAGCCGATAGATGGCGCACGCGGCGAACCATGCCAGGGCGGTCATCGTGACGAAGACGGCCACCGGCCACAGCCACGACCCGGTCTCGCGGCCGATGACGACGAGCGTGCTCGCGCACTGCGCGCAGAGGGCGAAGAAGACCATGATCGACAGCGCCACGGGCAGCGTGAACACGGGGCGGTCGGTGCCGTCCCACGTGGCGGCACGCAGCCTGCGGACGAGTGCGGAGCCGCCCTCGTCGTCACCCGGGTCGACGTCCCCGAGGTTGTAGATCACCGCGAGCGTGCCGAGCACCACCTCGCGGGCCGGGAAGCTCGCGATCGCCGCGCAGCCGATCCGCCAGTCCCATCCCAGCGGTCGCACGACCGGCTCGACCCAGCGTCCCGCCCGACCCAGCGCGCTCTGCCGCAGCGATTCGCCGCGCACCTCGGCCTCGGTGAGGCCGGCACCGCCGTCCGGCAGGACCGGCGCCGGATAGCTGCCGAGCGCCCAGACCACGATGCTCATCGCGAGGATCAGCGTGCCGGCGTTGGCGATGAAGGACCAGGAAGCCTCCCGGACCCGCTCGAGGACGACCGCGGCGCGCGGCCAGCGCCAGGGCGGCAGTTCCATGACGAACGGCTGCGGCGGCCCACGGAACAGCGTGCGGGAGAGCACCGCCGCGACCAGCGCCGCGACGGCCACTCCGAGCGCGTAGAGGGCGGCGAGGACGACGGCCGGCAG
>DNLZ01000111.1:2633-13196 GCA_003488325.1 Planctomycetaceae bacterium | reverse complement strand
GCGGAGCAGCTCATGAAGGGCGCGACGAGGATCGTCAGCAGTCGGTCGCGGCGATTCTCGATCGTGCGGGTCGCCATGATGCCGGGGATGGCGCAGGCGAAGCTCGAGAGCAGCGGCACGAACGACTTGCCGCTGAGTCCCACCCCCACGAGCAGCCGATCCATGAGGAATGCCGCACGGGCGAGATAGCCACAGCCCTCGAGCACCGCGATGAAGAAAAACAACAGCGCGATCTGGGGCAGGAAGACCAGCACGCCCCCGACACCGGCCAGCACACCGTCGACGACGAGCGACCGGATGGCCCCCGGGGGCAGAACGCCGGCGACGCGGTCGGCGATGCCGTCGATGAGAGCCGCGATGAGATCCATCAGGGGTGTCGCGACCCAGAAGATCGACGCGAAGAGCGACAGCATCGTGAGCGTGAAGACGACGGTGCCCCAGAGGCGGTGGGTCAGCACGGCATCGATCACGGCGCCGGTGCGCCGCGCGCCCGGGACGCCGTGCCGCACCACTCCCGCGAGCACCTCGTCGATCCACGCATAGCGGGCGATCGCCTGGCGGGCCTCGGCGGGACGTGCGGGGTCGACCGTCGCCAGATGACCTCCGAGATCGGGCGCGGCGGGGGGCGGGCCGCCGGACGCGGCAAGGATCGCATCCTTGAGGGCCGCGATGCCCGTGCCTCGGGGCGCGACCACGGGCACGATCGGGCAGCCGAGCCGGCGGGCGAGGGTCGCCGTGTCGATCTCGATGCCCCGCGCCAGGGCCTCGTCGACCAGCGTCAGTGCCACGACGACGGGCCGGCCGGCCTCGAGCACCTGGCTCGTGAGGTAGAGGTTGCGCTCGAGGTTCGTCGCGTCCACCACGGCCACGACGCACTCGGGCGCCGGCGCGTCGGCGATGCGACCGGCGAGGACGTCCACGACGACCTGCTCATCGGGGCCGCGCGCCGCCAGGCTGTAGGTGCCCGGCAGATCCACGAGGTCGATCGCGGTGCCCTGATGCGTGAGTCGGCCGGTCTTCCTTTCGACCGTGACCCCGGGATAGTTGGCGATCCGCGTCGGGATGCCGGCGAGGGCCGTGAAGAGCGTGCTCTTGCCGGTGTTTGGATTGCCGAGGAGCGCGACGGTCACAACGGCGGACGTGCGGCCCGCCGACACCGCGGCGACGTTCGTGACAGGGGGTGACGACATGGCCGGGCCGGAGCCGAGGGGCGGGTCAGTCGGGATCGACCGCGACGCGGGCCGCCTCGGCCCGGCGGATGGAGAGCCGGTAGCCGCGCACCTCGACCTCGAGCGGGTCACCCAGCGGCGCCTGGGCCACGACACGGACCGGCACGCCCGGCGTCAGCCCCATCTCGAGGAGTCGCAGCGAGATCGCGTCCTCCCCGCGCACGTCGTGGACGCGTCCACCGCGGCCGATCCGGGTGCTCGCGAGCGTCGCCGTCGGGCCGGAAATCGGCCGGCCGGGCAGCGCCTGAAATCGAGACTCGGTATCGGATTCATCCGCCATGGTCAGAGTGTAGAACCGCGATCCGGGAGCGGCAACGCCGACGGGCGCGACGTCGGTCGGCGCACGACGTGACATCACGCGCGCCGGTGCCGCCCTGGTGACCCTCGTCCCGCACGAGCAGCGATGCCTCGCACGACCGTGCCTCCGACTGCCACACCCGGCCTCTTCGTCACCGGCACCGACACCGATGTCGGCAAGACGGCGGTGGCCGTCTCGATCGCCCGACAGCTCCACGGGTCCGGGCGGCGTGTCGGCGTCTACAAGCCGGTCGCCAGCGGCGTCATCGAGGGCGCACCCTCCGATGCAGTGGCGCTCTGGGAGGCTGCCGGCCGGCCCCTCGATCTCGCGACGGTCTGCCCCCAGGCGTTCAGGGCCGCGATCGCGCCGACCGGCGCTGCGGCGCTCGAAGGCCGCTCGATTGACGAGCGCGGACTGCGGCTGGGCCTCGACCCATGGCGCACGCACGGCGAGCTCGTCATCGTCGAGGGCGCCGGCGGCCTCCTGTCACCGCTCGGTCCCACCACCCTCAACGCCGACCTCGCCGCGGAGTTCGCCATCCCGCTCGTGGTCGTCGACCGGGCGCGGCTCGGCGCGATCGGCCGCACCCTGGCGACGGTCGAGGCGGCGCGGGCACGTGGGCTTCTCGTCGCCGCGGTCGTACTCTCGCACGTCGGGCCTCCCGGTCGCGCGGCGGACGATCCCGTCGGTGACACGCGCATCGCCGAGGACGCCGCTGCCGACCTGACCGTGCGGCTCGGGGATGTCGCAGTCGCCATCCTCGGACATCGTGCCGCCGAGGTGGACCCGCGGATCGACTGGTGGCACGTCGCGACACGGGCGCGTGCATCGGGCGGGACACGCGTCGGGGGCTCAGACGCGGGCGGTCAGGGCGACGGCGCCGTCTGAACGCGGGGCGCCCTCCGCCCCGAGCGACAGCCGGAGCGTCGTCCGCCACGTGCCCGTGGCGTCGGGCGTCACCACCCAGTGGGGCATGACGACCACCGACTGGTGGACGAGTTCGAACCCGCCCTCCGACTGGCTCACCGACTGGATCGGGAAGGTCCACACGCCCGGCATGCCGCCGTCGCTCGCCGGCGAGAAGGCGAACCGCGCGTCGATGCCGAGCCAGCCGTCCACGAGTCCGATGCCGTGGACGGCGTCGAGATCGAGCCGCGTCCCGAGGTCGCCGAGCGACGCGCCCGACGCGTCGCGGAACAACCGTCCCTCGGCTCCCGCCGGCAGGCCGGCGAGATTGAACTCGACCGCGAGGTGCTGACGAAAGCCGCGCGGGAGGCCCTCGAGCTTGTAGGCGATCTCGAGCGTGCGCGATCCGGCCTCGAGCGTCACCGCCTTCGCCATGGTCAGAGGGATGCCCCAGACGTTGCCCGTGCGGGAGAGCAGCACCTGGATCCGGCCCGGATTGCGGCGGATGCTCGCGTCGTAGGCGCCGGCCGCGAAGTCACCGCGCTCCGCCGCGGTGCCCGCCACGACCGCGTCGGCCTCGATCTCCACGTCCCAGAAGTGGTCGACGAGGCTCTTCCGGCGCGTCGCGTCGTACCGCACCATCCGCTCGAGGCCCGCGTGCTTGAAGGTCGCCGCCTGCGAGGCATCGACGATGCTGCGGGCCGCCCCGGGCCCGGCGAGCACCTGCGCGTGGTATGCCTCCGGTCTCCGATCGAGCGTGGCGAGGAGGTTGTGCCGCTGATCCCGCAGATCGAGCTCGTAGACGATGCCGCCGCGCGACGGGGCGATCCAGCAGTCGATCCCGTCGTTCGTGAGCCGCACCTCCTGTCGACCGTCGAAGTCGAAGTCGGCGGCGGTGGCCTCGATCCGGGGGCCCGAGCGGCCCTCCGCACGGTCCGCCTCGACGTCGGCGGTGATGAGCTCGCGGTAGACGGCGTTGCGCAGGTGGGGCAGGTAGATGCCGCCGAAGGCGCCGTGCCAGTAGGCGCAGTTGCACTGCCCCCGATGGAGCGCGCGCTCGGCCGCCGCGAGGGCCGCCGGCTCGTGCGCGGCGGATTGCCGGAGGCGGTCGAGCCGCGTGCTGACGGCCATCATGCGGGCGTACATCTCGTTGGCCTCGGGATACCGCATGCGGAAGTTGCGCCACGTGCCGCCGCGCAGGAAGCGGACGGCGGTGGCGAGCCGCGGGTCGTGCTCGGCGGCCTTCCGCGCCTCGATGCAGGCGAGCTGCGCGTCGGGGGGCAGCACCCATTCGGTCATCTCGCGGTAGCTGCATTCCGGCAGCCAGACCGTGCCGGCCGGCGGCGCGCCGCGGACCACCTCGGAGGGCAGGGCCATCTCGATCCAGTCGGCGTTGTCCTCGAGCAGCGTGAAGAAGCGATCGAGCCAGCCCTCCTCGAAGCACGTGCGGTGGGTCTCCGGCCAGACGCCGAACTTCTCGCCATCGTCCCCGAACACGGCGAGTGCCCCGGGTCGCCGCGCGGCCATCCAGCGAAGATGGTCGATCGTGGCCTCGGGTGCCGCGAAGGGAATGACATACCGGAGCCGCTCGCTCACCGGGAACACCGCGATGGTCGCCCCGTCGCCTTCGGTGAGCCAGTGGCGGTCGAGCACGTCGTCGGTGAGGCCGGCCGCCTTGAAGTGCGTGTCGTCGAGGATGGTCCACTCGATGCCGGCCGCGGCGATGTCGCGGGCCATGCCCGGATCCCAGACGCGTTCCGCCACCCACATGCCGGCCACCTTCGTGCCAAGCCGCCGCTCGAGCCACGCCGAGTAGCCGCCGATCTGCGCGATGCGGTCGCGTGCGGGCAGCATCGCGAGGACCGGCTCATAGAACGCGCCGCCGACGATCTCCACCTGCTTCTCCGCAGCGAGCCCCGCGAGGCGGTCGAGGTACTCGGGATGATGGGCGTCGAGCCACTCCGCGAGCGGCCCGCTCGTGTGGATCGCGACGCGGATCGCCGGATGCCGCTCGAGCAGGTCGAGGAAGGGCCGGTAGGCGTCGCGGTAGGCCTGCTCGATGACCTCGTCGAAGTTGCCGACCGGCTGGTGATCGTGGATCACGAAGACGAGGCGAACGGCGGCGGACATGAGGAGATCCGGGCGGGGCGGCAGACGGGACGGGCGCGGGTCGGTCTCGGCGGCGCGGGGGCGGCGAGACGGGTCGCGGGTCGGTGGCGACCCCACGCGATTGTCCGGCTCGACGGCCCACGCGCCAAACCGATGGCCCCCGCGAGCACCTCGAATGTCCCGAGGACGCGTGACGGACCTGCCGCCTGTGCGGGTCGGCGAAGCCCTGCGGCAGCCGTTCCCTCCGCAGGCGAACCACCCGCATGGCGCGACGCGGGATCGGGTCACGCGGCTCAGGCGCCGCGCAGCAGGCCTGCCGCCTCGTCCGGCGGGAGCGTGTTGATGTGGCAGCCGGTGCCGAGTTCGAAGCCGGCGAGCGAGGTGACCCGGGGCAGGATTTCGAGATGCCACCGCCATCCCGCGACCTGTCGGCCGTGGTCGCCGTAGGGTGCCTGGTGCAGCCACCAGTTGTAGTCGGCCCCGGGAGCGACCCGCGCGAGGCGACCGACGAGGAGGCGCGTGAGGTCGGCGAGCGCCTCGACGTGCGCGGGCTCGGCGGCATGGAAGAGCGGTGCGGATCGCGCGGGGAGGATCCAGGTCTCGAAGGGCTGCCGCGGGGCGGGCGGCGCGAGCGCCACGAGCCCTGCCTGCTCGGCCACGAGCCGGCCGCTCCGCACCGCGTCGTCGATCAGCCGCGCGAATCCCGTCACATCGGCGGCGGCCGCGGCGAGCTCCGCCCGGATGGACGGCGGAACGAAGTCGAGACCCACGAGCTGGCTGTGGACGTGCGCGAGCGACGCGCCGGCGGCCGGCCCCGAGTTCTTGAAGATCGTCGCCCACGCAAGGTCGCCGCGTGCGGCGAGCATCTCGAGCCGCGCGCGGCAGAGGTGCCAGACGTCGCGCCACTCGTCGGGCTGGACGCCGAGGATCGTCGATTCGTGCCGCGCCGACTCCACGACCACGTCGTGCACGCCGTGGGCCGGTCGCACCGGCGCGACGGCCCCCCCATCGTCGTCACGGGGGTCGGCCTCCGTCGCCACCGGGTAGCGGTTGGGGACGATCCGTGCGTGCCAGGAGCGCGACGCCTCGGCAGGCGCGCGCAGCACCGCCGGGGGCGTGCGGTGCTCGTTGCCGGCGCAGAAGGGGCACCACGTACCCGGATCGGTCGCCGCGTCGACGGCGACCAGGTCGGCGTCGTTCGGCCGCTCCGCCCGCTCGGGCGCGATGAAGGCCATGCGCCCCGCGAGCGGGTCGTGGTGGAGCAGCGGCGGCCTCGATGGGCGGTCCCGAACGTCGGCGGAGGACGACATCGTCGACAGTATGCACCCGCGGGCGGCGGGCGGCGCGTCGTCACGTCTCGGCCGGTCGCGGCGCGTTCCCGAGGCATCCGCAGGCCGTGGCGCGGCCACCCACGGCCGGGTGGACAATCGCGGCCGTCGGCTACACTGCTTTCGCGTGCACCCTCCGCCGTGCCAGATCGCGTTCGACGACCGCGTCCGCCGCGATCCGCCGGAGCGTCGCGCCCCACATCCCCACCGTCCGAGACGCCTCAGTCCTGACATTCCTCAGGCCTACATTTCTTCAGGGAGACCTGCAGCCATGCTCACCGTCGGCGACCCGTTTCCCACGTTTTCCTGCCAGGCCTGCATCGGCACCGGCAAGGACGACATGAAGCAGCTCACCAACGCCGACTACGCGGGCTCGTGGGTCGTCTACTTCTTCTATCCGAAGGATTTCACGTTCGTCTGTCCGACCGAGCTCGCCGAGTTCAACAAGCAGCTCAAGGCGTTCGCCGATCGCGACACACGGGTCGTCGGCGGCAGCACCGACAACGAATACTCCCACCTCGCATGGCGGCGGTCGCATCCCGATCTGGAAAAGCTCGGCTATCCGCTCATCGCCGCGCAGAAGCTCGCGCCTGAACTCGGCATTCTCGAGAAGCAGGAGGGCTATTGCCTCCGCGCCACGTTCATCGTCGATCCCCACGGGGTGATCCAGTGGGTGGACGTCAACCAGGGGCGGGTCGGCCGCAACGTCGCGGAGGTGCTGCGGGTGCTGGATGCCCTCCAGAGCGACGAGCTCTGCCCGTGCAACTGGAAGAAGGGCGATCCGTACGTGAAGGTCGGCTGAACGCCGCGTGGGCGGTGAGCCCGGCGGCTGTGCCGTGGCTCGCCCGGGGAGCGGCCGCGGGCCGCATGACCAGATGGCAGCGCGTGGCGTCGACGACGGTGGAAGCCTCGATCGCGGCCCGAGGCGGCCCCGTGGATGGATCGGGAAGTTCGCCGACGCCTTTCGCGGCGTCGCGGTCGCGGTGCGCGGCCATGTGAGTTTCGCCGCCCACCTGCCGGCGGCCGCGGCCGCGGTGGCCCTCGGCGCCTGCCTCGGGCTCGATGCCGGCGAGTGGTGCCTCGTGGCGCTGGCCATCGGCGGCGTCCTCGGTGCCGAGGCCTTCAACACCGCGATCGAGGAGCTCGCCAAGGCCGTCGGGACGTATCCCGACGATGGGATTCGTGACGCGCTCGACGTGGCCAGCGGCGGCGTGCTCGTGGCCGTGACCGCGGCGGTGGTGGTGGGACTTGTGCTCTTCGTGCCAAAACTCCTCGCCCTCGCGGGATGGTCGTGACGCGCCGCGGGTCGAGTTGCCGTTGACCGGCCCGTGCGACAGGCCGTAGCGTGCTCCCGCACGTGCCCTGCGCGGCGCGGAGGGTGCCGACGCTCGGCATCCACGAGACCTTCCGGTGGAGGACGGCGGACATGACCGGCAAACTTCTGGCCGAGGCGATCGGCACCTTCTGGCTCGTGCTCGGGGGCTGCGGCAGCGCGATCTTCGCGGCGGCGTATCCCGATCTGGGCATCGGCTTCCTTGGCGTGTCGCTCGCCTTCGGTCTCACGGTGCTGTCGATGGCCGCGGCCGTGGGCCACATCTCCGGCTGCCACCTGAACCCGGCGGTGACGGCGGGCCTCGTCGCCGGCGGCCGCTTCGACGCCGCCAAGCTCCCCGCGTACTGGCTCGCGCAGGTCGTCGGCGGCGTCGCGGGCGCCGGCGTGCTCTATCTCGTCGCGTCCGGACTGCCGAGCTTCAGCGCCGCCTCGGGGGGCTTCGCATCGAACGGCTATGCCGACCACTCCCCGGGCGGCTATCCATGGCAGGCGTGCTTCATCATCGAGATGGTGCTCACGGCCGTGTTCCTCTTCGTGATCCACGGGGCGACCGACGCGAAGGCGCCGGGGGCGATCGCGCCGATCGCGATCGGCCTGTGCCTCACGCTCATCCACCTCGTGAGCATTCCGGTGACCAACACGAGCGTCAACCCGGCACGCAGCACCGCCACGGCGATCTTCCAGGGCGGCTGGGCGATCCAGCAGCTGTGGCTCTTCTGGGTGGCGCCGATCGTGGGGGGCATCCTCGGAGGGCTGGCCTACGGCGCCGTCGCGGCCGGCGACGACGAGTGAGGCGGCCCCCCGCCGTCGATCACTTCGCCCGCACGTCGTAGCAGAGGATCGTGTCGCCCTCGCGCAGGTAGAGCCTGCCGTCGAGGATCACCATGTGCGCCCAGCTCGGCCGGTCGCCGCTGCCGGGCACCTGGAAGCTGCCGACCTCCTCGTACCGCACCGGATCGGCCTTCACCAGGGCGAGCGTGCCATCCTGGTACCGCACGTAGATGCGGCCGTCGGCGGCGAGCACGTTGGCGGAGTTCTTGCCGCTGCCGCGCTCCTTCCAGACCACCTTGCCCGTCATCAGCTCGGCGCAGAAGGGGATGCCCTTGTCGTCGGAGTCGCCGTAGAGGTGGTCGCCGACGAGCACGATGCCGCCGTGCTTGTTGGCGAGCTCGGTGTTGAGACCGTACACCTCCTGCACCGTGACGCCGTCCGCGGACGCCACCTGCCGGAGCAGCGCCCCGCCGCGCTTGTAGCCCGCCGAGAAGAACACGAGGTCGTCGCGCACGATCGGCGTGGGGATGACGGCCGTCGTCTTCTCGATGGGGTATGTCCAGAGCAGCCTGCCCGTCCCGGCGTCGACGCCGAGCGCGCCGCTGGCGGTCGTCTGGACGTAGACCTTCCTGCCCCCGACGTTTGCAATCACGACCGACGCATGTCCGGCGCCGCGGTCATCGGGCGAGGCGCACGACCAGATCTTCGTGCCGGTCTTCTTGTCGAGGGCCACCATCGTGTTCGTCTCGGCGCCGGGAGTGCAGATGAGCCGGTCACCGTCGATCGTCACCGACTCGCTGTAGCCCCACGCATCCCCCTTCTTGCCGCCGTACGTCTCCTTGAGATCCACGGAGAACACCTCGCGGCCGTCGGCGGTCGCACAGGCCACCAGCCTTCCGAACGGTGTGACCACGTAGACGAGGTCGCCGTCCACCGTCGGCGTGCTGCGGGAGCTCTGCCAGGTGGGCTGGCCCTCGGTCCACGGCTGACCGGTCTTCGTCTTCCAGAGCTGGCGGCCGCTGGCGAGGTCGAAGCAGGAGAGGTACTCATCGCCATCGGGAGCGGTCGAGAGCCCGTCACCCAGCGTGTAGAAGCGGTTGCCTGCGATCGCGAGACTGGCGTAGCCGCGTCCTGCCCCGGCCGTCTTCCAGAGCAGCGGCGGACCCTCCGCCGGCCAGGACTCGAGCAGGTTGGTGTCGGGGGCCACGCCGGTGCGGGCTGGTCCGCGGAAGGTGGGCCACCCGTCGGCGCGGGCCGGTGCCGCGCACGCGATGCCGATCAGAACGATGCCGCAGGTGATGGGACGCCGCGTCATGGATGCCTCGCACTCCTCCGGGAAACGACCGCTCGGTGCTGCGGGGCCGATGCTTCTCGACCTCCGCCGGCGGAGTTTAGCAGACCGGGCGACGCGGACCGGCGCACAACTCGACCGTCGCGTGCCGCATGGACGCACGATCGGAGGGCCACGCCCCGCGGCGACAGGGGGCATTTTCACGGGCGCCGTGCGTCCGGGCCGCGGTATGGTACCGTCGAATGGACGCCACACGAGGAACCCGCCGTGACCGCATCCCCTTCGCCTCCGTCACCCGTGCCGGGGAACGACGCGCCGTTCGGCCGGCGCGTGACGGTCGAGCAGGTGGAGGAGGGGACCGAACTCGCGCCGAAGTTCGACGAGCAGGGGCTCATCCCGTGTGTCACCACCGACATGACATCCGGGGAGGTGCTCATGGTGGCGACGATGAACCGTGAGGCACTCGCGCGGACGATCGAGACGGGCGAGGCCCACTACTGGAGTCGCAGTCGGCGCACCCTCTGGCACAAGGGCGCCACCAGCGGACTGGTGCAGCGGGTCGTCGAGATGCGGATCGACGACGACCAGGACTGCGTCTGGCTGCGGGTGGAGGTGGCGGGTGGAGCGAGCTGCCACGTCGGCTACCGGTCGTGCTTCTATCGCCGCGTGCCCGTGGGGCGCGAGCGGACGCAGGGGACGGCGCTCGAGTTTCTCGAGGCCGAGAAGGCGTTCGACCCCAAGGCGGTCTACGGCGACGCCCCCAACCCGACGCAGCTGTGATGGCCGCCGCGACGACGACCCGGCTCTCCCTGGTCCGCTCCCTGAGGTTCTGCGCGGGGCATCGGCTGTTTCGGCACGAGGGCAAGTGCGCCTACCTGCACGGCCACAACTACCGGGCCGACATCGAGGTCGAGGCGATCGGCGGGGGCAGGGCGGTGGACGCGGTCGGCCGCGTCGTCGACTTCGCGCTCATCAAGCAGCGGATGCTCGGCTGGCTCGACGAGCACTGGGACCACGCGTTCATCCTCTTTGCGGAGGACGCGTCGGCGCTGGCGGCCGTGCGGGCCGCGGACCCGACGAAGTACTTCGTGCTGCCGTGGAACCCCACGGCGGAGAACATGGCCCGCTACCTGCTCGAGGTCGTGGCACCCGCCGTGCTCGGCGACCTCGGCGTGATCGCCCGGCGTGTCGCCATCTGGGAGACCGACGAGGCCTGTGCCGTCGCGACGCTCGAAGGCGCGCCGGCCTCGCCGCCGCCGACACCCGGCGCCGCCGTCGTCGTCGATCACCGCGCGTAG
>DNLZ01000111.1:0-2243 GCA_003488325.1 Planctomycetaceae bacterium | reverse complement strand
GGCCGACCGGCTTTCAACTTCGTGGTGGACGCGCGTTATCGTGTGTGTCGCGGCCATCCGGCTTTGTGAGGCTCCTGTCGATGCACCACCCTGGCGGCTTTCCCACGACCCGTCTGCGACGCACGCGCCGGCATGCGTGGCTGCGCGCGGCCGTCGCGGAGACGGCCCTCGCCCCGAGTGATCTCGTCTGGCCGCTGTTCGTGCACGCCGCGGCGAAGCCGGCGGCCGTGCCGAGCATGCCCGGTGTCGAACGGCTCTCGATCGACGGCGTCGTCCGTGCGGCCGAGGAGGCGGCCCGGCTGGGGATCCCGGCGGTCGCGCTCTTTCCCGTCGTCGACCCGGAGCTGAAGACCGACGACGGCCGGCTCGCCACCGATCCCGGGAACCTCGCCTGCCGTGCGGTCCGCGCGATCCGTCAGCGGCTTGGCGACGCGGTGGGCATCGTGTGCGACGTGGCCCTCGACCCGTACACGACCCACGGCCACGACGGACTGCTCGGCACCGGCACGATCCTCAACGACGAGACCGTGGAAGTGCTCTGCCGTCAGGCGGTGGTGCTCGCCGACGCCGGCTGCCAGGTCGTGGCCCCTTCCGACATGATGGACGGGCGCGTGGGGCGGATTCGCTGGGCGCTCGACGCCGCCGGTCATCACGAGGTGTGCATCCTCTCCTATGCCGCCAAGTACGCGTCGGCGTTCTACGGCCCCTTCCGCGACGCCGTGGGGTCGAGCGCCACACTCGCCACCGCCGCGGCCCGCGGCGTGCCCGACAAGAAGACCTACCAGATGGATCCGGCGAACGCCGACGAGGCGCTGCGCGAGGTCGCGCTCGACGTCGCGGAAGGGGCCGACATGGTGATGGTGAAGCCGGCCGGCGTGTCGCTCGACGTGATCCACCGCGTGAAGCGGGAGTTCGGGCTGCCGACGCTCGCGTATCAGGTGAGCGGCGAATACGCGATGATCCGTGCCGCGGCGGAACGTGGCTGGCTCGACGGCCCGCGGGCGGCGCGCGAGAGCGTGCTGGTCATCAAGCGGGCGGGTGCCGACGCGATCCTCACCTATTTCGCGCCCGAGATCGCCCGCGGACTCGGCTGACCGCGACCGGGCCCGTGCGGCCGCGACGCGTCGTGCGTCAGCTCCCCTTGGGTCGGAAGGCCACCAGTCGCTCGGGGCGCGTCTCGAGGCGGGGCGGGGCCGGGTGGCCGGTGTGGATGAGATCGACGCAGTAGGGAATGGCCGGAAAGACCGCGTCGAGGCATTCGCAGATGCTCTTTGGCCGACCGGGCAGGTTCACGACGAGCGCGGTGCCGCAGATGCCGGCCGTCTGCCTCGACAGGATCGCCGTCGGCACATACTCAAGCGACACGGCGCGCATGCGTTCGCCGAATCCGGGCAGGAGTTTGGTGCAGGCCATCTCGGTCGCCTCCGGCGTGACGTCCCGCGGGGCGGGACCGGTGCCTCCGGTGGTCACGACGAGGCAGCACCCGGCCGCCGCGAGGTCGCGGATCGCCGCGACGATCGCGGCACGCTCGTCGGGCACGAGCCGCTCGAGCGCCTGCCACTCGCTCGCGAGCACCTCCGTGAGGTAGGCGCGGATCGCGGGGCCACCCTCGTCGACGTAGTCACCCCGACTGGCACGATCCGAGACGGTGACGATGCCGATGCGCGCGGCGGCTGCCGGGTCGTTCATGGACGAATCCCTCGTGCTCATGCTCGGGCGCGGGAGTCACCCCAGGCGAAAAGACGCAGCCGATTGCCGTCCGGGTCGATCGTGGTGAGTTCTCGAAAGCCCTCCGCATGGGCCGCCGGCGGTGCCGCGGTCGCTCCGGCCGCCGTCAGCCTCGCGTGGGCATGGGCGAGATCGTCCACCTCGAAGGCGAGGCTGAAGCGCGGGCTTGGCGGCCCGGCTTCGGGCCTCGCCAGGATCGCGATCCTGGTATCCCCGGCGCCGAGGAGCGCGTAGCCGTCGTCGACACCGCGCACGAGCACGCGGAGTCCGAGCGCCGTGCGATACCACTCGACCAGTTCCGCCCACCGCGTCGTGCGGATCTCGACACAGAACAGGCTCGGGCCATGCGAGAGCGGGGCTGCCATGCGAGATATCGCCTGGGTGTCGGCCGTGTCACGCTCATGCTATCCGGCGGATCCTCTGGTGGTGAGGCGGTGGTGCCCCCGGAACGCATGCACCCTCTCCCCCTGCCCCGCCAGTAGCCCGCGTCCCGACCGTTCGCGCTCCCGCCCCAC
>DNLZ01000257.1:3218-5616 GCA_003488325.1 Planctomycetaceae bacterium | reverse complement strand
GAGCCCCTTCTGCGTGCTCGACGAGGGGGACGCCGCCCTCGACGAGGCCAACGTCGACCGATTCGCCGGAGTGCTTCGCGATTTTCTCTCGGCCACGCAGTTCATCGTGGTGACGCATTCGAAAAAGACGATGGCGGCGGCGAACACGCTCTACGGCGTCACGATGGAGGAATCGGGCGTCTCCAAGCGGGTCTCCGTGCGATTCGAGTCGGCCGTGGCCGCCGCGCGGGCGGCGTGAAGCCCGCCGCGACACCCTGCCACCGGCACGTTCCGGAAGAACGGCTCAAGTCGCACGACGCGATCTTTCGATCTACCCCGTTGGATGGTCATGCCGCCGAGGTGTCCGGAGTCATTCCGGCCTCCGAGGTGGACATGAAGCAGGGGGGGAATCCTGCGAGCCGCCGTCTCGAGTCCTGCGGTCGTCGTACCACGACACCGTCGCGTCTCGGCGGTCTGTCACGCCCCCTCCCGGCTTCTGACCGGCCATCACGGGGCCCGACGGCGCGGCCGGCCCCGTGATGCGAGTGCCGCGCCGGGGGGGCTGGTGTCCGTCGCTCACCAGGGTGCGGGCTGGCCGTGTTGTTTCCGGACACGCAAGATCCATTGGAGTCCATGTGATGAAGGTTTTCACGACGGGCCAGGTCGCCAAGATCTGTAAGGTTGCTCCCCGCACGGTGAGCAAATGGTTCGACTCCGGTCGGCTCAAGGGCTACCGCATCCCCGGCAGCCAGGACCGGCGCATCCCGCGGGAGTATCTGATCCGTTTCCTGAAGGAGCACGGCATGCCGCTGGGCGACCTCGAGGACGAGGCGATGGCGAAGGTCCTCCTCGTCGGCCAGGATCAGGTGCTCATCGAGAACCTCAAGAAGCATCTGCCGATGGAGAAGTCGTTCAAGATCCAGGTGGCCGCGAGCGGGTTCGAGGCGGGCATCCAGGCGGAGAGCTTCCATCCCGACTGCATCGTCGTCGACTACTCGATCGGGCGCATCGACGCCCAGCAGATCTGCCAGAACCTCCGCAGGAACGCGGAGTACGCCGACACGATCGTGATCGCACTGCTCCCGGACGACGGGTCGCAGATCACGATCGACCGGGCGCACGTCAACGAGAGCTTCAAGAAGCCCTTCGACGTCGCCCTGCTCGCCGAGCGGCTCCGCACGCTCATCGGCGCCCGCAAGGAACTGGTCTGATCCGGAAACCAGACCAGCCAGACGCCAGCAACCGGGGGCCGGTGTGTCGAGGGGGCACACCGGCCCCCGGCCCGTTTCGCTGGTAGGATCGGCGTCGTGCGAGTTGGGGCCGACACGGAGTCGCCCGGCCCACGCCACCGTCCCACCCGATTCCCTCACGCCATGTCCGGCGATCGCCACGCTGTCCGCATGATCGACGTGGCCGAGAAGCCCGTCACGGTCCGTACCGCCCGCGCATCGGCGCGGCTGCGGGCCCGCCCCGAGACCGTCGCCCGCATCCGCTCCGGCGACCTCGTCAAAGGGGACGCCCTCTCCACCGCGAGGCTCGCCGGGATCATGGCCGCGAAGCGCACCGCCGACATCGTGCCGCTGTGTCATCCGCTGCCACTCGACGCGGTCGACGTGGAGATCCGCTTCCCCGCGGGCGACATCGTCGAGGTCGAGACGCAGGTGCGGGCCACGGCGCGGACGGGCGTCGAGATGGAAGCCCTCGTCGCCGCCACCGCCGCGGTCCTCGCGGTGTACGACATGACGAAGTCGATCGACCCGGGGATGACGATCGAGACCGTCCGGCTCGAGGAGAAGACCGGCGGCACGCGGGGCGACTACCTGCGTGGCGGCTGACGCCACGCCGCCTCATGCAGGCGGTCGGTGCGACTCGGCCAGGATCGGCTCGAGTTCGTCGACGAAGTCGCGGACGTCCTTGAACTCGCGGTAGACACTCGCGAACCGCACGAAGGCGACCTGGTCGAGGGCCCGCAGCAGTTCCATGAGCCGCTCCCCGATGACCCGGCTCGGGACGTCGCCGTCGTAGGTGCCGTAGAGTTCGCCCTCGAGCGCGGCGACCACCTGTTCGATGTCGTCCTCCGTGATGGGCCGCTTCCAGCACGCCTTGGCGAGCCCCCGTTTGATCTTGTCGCGGTCGAACGGCTCGCGGACGCCCCCTTTCTTGGTCACCGTCAGCGGCTGCCGTTCGACGCGCTCGTAGGTGGTGAAGCGGCGACGGCAGCCGAGGCATTCACGGCGACGACGGATCGTCGCCCCGTCGTCGCCCGCGCGGGAATCGATCACGCGGTCGTCATCGGCGCGGCAGAAGGGGCAACGCATGGCGTGATGGCTGCGGTCTCGGCAGCTCAGTCTCCCTCGGCACCGCTGGCGGGATCGGCGTCGGCGGCGGGCTCGTGCGGCTCACCGCCCCCGGCCGGCCC
>DNLZ01000257.1:0-2892 GCA_003488325.1 Planctomycetaceae bacterium | reverse complement strand
CACGGCCGCTGTCGGCGTGGCCGTTCGTCTCGTCATGTCGGGCCCCCCTGCCCAGCTTCCAATCGCGCCGCTGCCGGGAGCTGGGGATCTTCATCGCCTTGCGGTACTTCGTCACCGTGCGCCGCGCGACCGAGATGCCGCGCTTCCCGAGCTCCTCCACCAGCTCGTCGTCGCAGAAGGGGGAATCCTTCGGCTCACCCTGCACGATTTCCTGGAGCTTGATCCGCACCGCGTCCCACGCCACCTCCTCGCCGGCGGCACTGACCGTGCCCCCGACGAAGAAGCGCCGCAGCGGCACGAGTCCGCGGGGCGTCTGCAGCCACTTGTCGTCGACGGCACGGCTCACCGTGGTGACGTGCATCCCGATGCGATCGGCGATCTGCTGCATCTTGAGCGGCTCGATCGCCTCGGGGCCCTCCGCGAGGAAGCGGGTCTGGTGATCGACGATCGCCTGCGCCGTCTTGAGCAGCGTCGCCCGCCGCTGCTCGATCGCCTCGATGAGCCACTGCGCCGCGTTGATCTTCCGCTTGATGTACTCCCGCGTCGCCGGCTCGGTATCCGGCGATGCGAGCATCTGCCGGTACGTGGGACTGATGCGCAGGGCCGGCAGGTCGACGTCCTCGAGCCGCACCTTCCAGCGGCCGTCACTCGCCTGATCGACGAAGACGTCGGGCTTCACGACGGGAACGATCGGCGCGCTGAAAATCGCGCCGGGCTTCGGCTGGAGGACGTGCAATTCCTCCCGCAGCTGCTCGATCTGCTCGATCGTGAGACCCGTGCGCCGCTCGATGAGCGGCAGCCGATTGGCGGCGAGGTCCTCGAGGTGGTCGCCCACGAGCCGGCGGAGATGCGAGGCGTGCGGATGCTCCCTCGGAATCTGCAGCAGGAGGCACTCGCGGAGGTCACGGGCACCGACCCCGGCCGGGTCGAGTCCCTGGACGACCGTGAGGCCGCGTTCGAGGGCGGCGAGTTGGCCGGGCGGCCCGTCGGGATCGACGAGTTCCCCGAGCGGCAACGGCAGGTAGCCGTTGGCATCGAGGTTGAAGATCACCTTCTCCGCGGCCTGACGCACGTCGGCCGGCAGGTCCTCGTTGGACAGCTGCTCGTGCAGGTGGTGGGAGAGCGTCTCGGGCCGCTCGACCATGTTGGCCATCACGTCGAGGTACCGGTCTCCGGCCTGCTCGATCTGGGACGCCGACGGCCGACTGAACTCGTCGTCGATGTTGGGATACTCGCTCTTCCATTCGAAGTCCCGCTCGAAGTCCGCCTGATTCGCGTGTTCCTGATCGACGATGAGCGGTCGCTCGTCGACGGTCTTGTCCTGAACCGGCGCCGGGGCGTCGAGGCCGGCGGGGGACGCGTCGACGCCCGGACCGTCGGCACCGGCCTCGTCCACCTCGAGCGTCTCGTTGTTCTGGATTTCCTGCTCGATCCGTTCCTCGAGGGCGAGGATCGGCAGCTGGAGGATCTCCATCGACTGGATCATGCGCGGCGCGAGCACCTGCTTCTGCGCCAGCCTCATTTCCTGACCGAGGGACATCCGCATGATCGTCATCCGTCCAAGACACGCACCGTTCCGGGCTCCACCGTCTCAGGCCCCGTCCACGCCCGCCGCGGTCCACGAGGCGACTGCGTCGCACATTCAGGCGGGCCACCAGCGGCACGGACCGCCGACCCGCGAATCACGTTCCCGTTAGGATACCCAGCGGCGTCGGATCATGCGCCTGCAACGCGGCACGCGCGAGCGGCGCATCGATGGACCCTGACCCGCCGTAGACCCGGGCCGTCGTTCCCGGGCTCAGAACTTCTGCCGGCCGTTGATGGCGTCGGCGAGCATGTCGCGATTGGCGTGCTGCAGCGAGGCGCCGACGGTGAGGCCGCGCGCGAGCCGGGTGAACTCCACGGGCAGACCCTCGAGCCGCCGCATCACCGCGATCGCCGTCGCATCGCCCTCGACGTTGGGGGTGGTGCCCATGATCACCTCGCGCACACCCTCCCGGCCCACGCGATCCGCCAACGCATCGAGGGTCAACGACTCGGGGCCGGTGCCCTCGAGCGGCGCCACGCGTCCACGCAGGACGTGATACACGCCGCGAAACGCCCCCGCCTGCTCGATCGCCAAGAGGTCACGGACCTGTTCGACCACGCACAGCAGGGTCCGGTCCCGCCGCGAATCCGAGCAGATGTCGCACAGATCCGCCTCCGCGAGATTGAAGCAGACGCGGCAGGCGCGCAGGTTCTGCTTGACCTCGCGGATCGCGTCGGCGAAGGCGAGGGCCTCCGCGGGCGGCATCTGCAGCACGTGGTGTGCGAGCCGCTCCGCGCTCTTGCGGCCGATGCCCGGCAGGTCCGCGAAGCTGTCGATGAGCCGCGCGATCGCGCCGCGACGGCCCGCCGGGTCTTGTGGGGGCATCACCGCTCCTCCGCTTCGTCCCGATGCTCGTGGTCCGCGTCCGCGGCTTCGCGCTCCGCGGCCTCACCCTCGACGGCGGGGACCGGCGAGGCCACGGGCGACCGTGCGGCGGTCGGGGCCGCTCCCTGCCGTGGCGGATCGACGCGACGGATCGCGGCATCGAAGAGATCCTTCGCCCGGGCGACGAACGGATGCCCGGAAACCTCACGGAGGAGCGCCGCCTGGGAGCGGGCGGCCCGCGGACGCTCCGCACTCGCCGTGACATCGGGCGTCATGGGCGCATCCGCCGGCGCCTCTCCCGCCGGAGACGACGACGGGGACGCGGTTCGCGGAGGGCCGACCGCCACGCGATCGACGGGCTCAGTCGCGCCGGGCGCCGCGGTCGTCACCTCGGGCTTTTTTTTTTCGCGAGGCGGCTCCGAGGCGGGGGGCGAAGGGGCACGCGACGGCGGCGGGGAGACCCGCGCCGCCCCCCCCGC
>DNLZ01000080.1:7128-8379 GCA_003488325.1 Planctomycetaceae bacterium | reverse complement strand
GGGCATGCCGTCTGCGGCTTCGATGACGCGGAGCCGCGAGAGTTCGTCGAGACGCGTCGCCAGTTGCGCCGTGAACCCGGCCGGCATGTGCTGCACGACGATCACGGGTGTCGGCAGATCGGCCGGCAGGGCCGGCAGCAGCGACGTGAGTGCCTGTGGCCCTCCCGTGGACGTGCCGATGGCGACGACATCGAACCGACCCTGGCGAGCGGCCTCCGTGCGAGACGACCCGGCGACGGCGTCCCGCGTCGCGTGCTGCACGGCAGGCGGCATGGCTCCTGCGGCAGCGACGGTGCGCGCGTCGACGATCGCCGCGATCTTCTCGAGGAGCGCGGCGTGGATGTGGGCCCGCACCTGGTGCGTCTCGAGGCCCGCCGGCTTGGTCACGAAGTCGAAGGCCCCCTCCATGAGGGCCTCCACCGTCGCCGGCGAGCCCTCGCTGGTGAGACTGCTCACCATGATCACCTTCGCCCGGCTGCCCCGGCGACGCAGCTCGCGGAGTGCGCCGAGGCCGTCGAGCCGCGGCATGGAGACGTCGAGCGTGACGACATCCGGCCTGAGCGACTCGGCCTGGGCCACGGCGTCGAGACCATCGTGGGCCACCCCCACCACGTCCACGCCGGGCACGTGCGAGAGGACGTTCAGCAACATCTGCCGGTAGAGGGCAGAGTCGTCGGCGACGAGGACGGCGATGCGTCGGCCGGTCATCGGGCTCATGACGATGCAGGGGCCACGGCCAGGGGGGTCGGGGGCGGCTTCACGACGCGCGACGTCGTGGTGATCCGGCCCTGATGGCTGACGGGATTGTGCCGGCGAGGCCGGGCCTTCCGCCTGCACAAGGCAGGCGAAGCGGTTTGAATCGACGGGTTGCGGAGGCTATATCCATCGTGAGACGTGTCGTTGCGCTCGGCGTGACTCCGACGCGTCGGCCGGGGGGGGCGACCCGTCATCCCGGCCGGCAGCGTTCCGTCCTCCGGCCCGGGCAGCGATCGAACACGCCGACACTCCCAGAAAGCATAGCGAGACGCCCATCGGCATGAACGCCCTCCCCGACGCGGCCGCCCCGACCCCCGTCCGCGCCGCCGGCACGTCGCAGTTCGTGGGTTTCCGGCTCGCGAATCAAAATTACGTCTTCCGGATCGAACGCATCCGCGAAATCGTGATCCCCACCGGCATCGCGAGCCTGCCCGAGGTGCCCGCATGCATCGACGGCGTGAGCAACCTGCGGGGCACGATCATCCCGATCGTCAA
>DNLZ01000080.1:516-6802 GCA_003488325.1 Planctomycetaceae bacterium | reverse complement strand
CTCCGCGTCCTGTTCGGGCTCGAACGCCGGCCGATCGACGCTGAGACACGCACGATCGTCGTCACCGTCGGCCAGCGGGTGATGGGGTGCGTCGTCGACTCGGTCTCCCGCGTGATGCGCATCGGCGCAGACCAGATTCAGCCGGCGAACGACGCGGTGCTCGTCAGCGGCCGCGGCTTCATCGAGGGCTTCGCCCGCGCGGCCGACGACCTGTTCATCGTCCTCGACGTCGATCAGCTGCTCGACCCCACGCGGCTCGACGAGGTGCAGAGGGCCGCGCTCGCCCGGCCGACCGACATCCCCCCCGTTTCCGGAGCCACCTGACATGGCCGTGCAGACCAAGAAGAGTTTCTCCGCCAGCAGCGTGGTCGCGGCGCTCGACCACTCGATGGCCCGCATCGAGTTCGAGCCCGACGGCACGATCCGCGATGCCAATGCGAACTTCCTCGACCTCATGGGCTACACCCTCGGCGAGGTGCAGGGACGGCCACACTCGATGTTCGTGGACGAGGCCACGCGCACCGGCGAGGACTACCGGCGGTTCTGGATGCGGCTCCGCGACGGGGAGTTCCAGAGCGGTGAGTTCTGCCGGCTCACGAAGGACGGCCGCCCGGTCTGGATCCGGGCCACCTACAACCCCGTGCGCGGTGCCCGCGGCGCCGTCGTCGGTGTGGTCAAGTTCGCCGTCGACGTCACCGCCCAGGTCGTCCAGCGAAATGCCGACCTCCAGCGGCAGCAGCAGTTCATGGAGATGGTCGAGAACACGAGCGTGCGGCTGATCCTCGCCGATCGTGACTCGAAGATCATCTACATGAATCCCGCCTCGCTCGCGGCGCTCCGCCGCCTCGAGCGCTTCCTGCCATGCAAGGCCGAGGAGATCGTCGGCAGGTCCTTCGACATCTTCCACAAGCGGCCCGAGCACCAGCGCGGGATCGTGGCCGATCCAGCCAACCTGCCCCATCGCACGAAGTTCCCGCTCGGGGACGAGTGGCTCGACCTCACCGTATCGGCACTTAAGGACCGTGACGGCCGCTACATGGGGCCCCTCGTGACCTGGGAGGTGATCACCGAGCAGGTGCGGCTCCGGGAGCGCGAGGAGATCCAGCAGGCCGAACTCCTCGCCGCGAAGGAGGATCTCGAACGGAAGGTGCGGTCGCTGGTCGAGGTGTTCAACGCCGCCTCGCACGGCGACCTGACGGGGGAGCCGGGGTTCGCCGGGGACGACGACATGGGCCGCCTCGCGGCCAACGCCAGCGCGATGTTCAAGGATCTGCGATCGCTCGTCCGCCAGATCTCCGAGGCGGCCGACCAGCAGAACGAGGGCGCGCGGATGATCGCCGAGAGTTCCGGCGGCCTCAGCGAGGGCGCCCAGTCGCAGGCCGCCAGCGTGGAGGAGATGACGGCGGCCGTCGAGCAGCTCGTCAGTTCGATCGAGGCGATCTCCCGCAGCGCGGCCGACAGCCGCCATCAGGCGGAGGAGACGACGGGCATGGCCGAGGCGGGACGCGGGGCCGTCCGCGAGGCGATCGACTCGATGAAGCTCATCCGCAAGTCGTCCGAGCAGATCAACGACATCATCCAGGTCATCAGCGAGATCGCGAGCCAGACCAACCTGCTGGCCCTCAACGCGGCGATCGAGGCGGCCCGCGCCGGTGAGCACGGGCTCGGCTTCGCGGTCGTCGCCGACGAGGTGCGGAAGCTGGCCGAGCGGGCCAGCGAGGCCGCCAAGGAGATCACACTCCTCATCAAGGAGTCGACGAAGCGGGTGCAGGAGGGTGCCGGCCTGTCGGAGAAGGTCGGGCAGTCGCTCGAATCGATCGTCGCGGCCGTCGGCCGGACCGCGACCGGCATCGGTGCGATCGCCGCGGCCACGGAGTCGCAGTCGGCGAGCGCCGCGGAGGTGAAGATGGCGATCCGTTCGGTCTCGCAGACGACCGAGTCCAATGCGGCGTCCGCCGAGCAGATGGCGGCCAGCGCCGAGGAGCTCGGGGGCCAGGCGGAGGGCCTGCGGAACCTCGTCAAGCGGTTCAAGGTCTGACGCCGCCCGCCGGCTCGTCCGTTCCAGCCCCGCCTCCTCCGCCATGCTCGAGCGCACCCCGCGAGCGATGCCGTCGTGTTCGAACTCACCAAGCTGACGCCGGAGCAGTTCGAGCGTTTCCGGGTGTTCATCTTCCGCCAGACCGGCATCCACATGCACGACGGCAAGATCACCCTGCTGAGCAACCGCATCCGCCGTCGGCTCAAGGAACACTCCATCGAGTCGTTCGAGGAGTACTACGAGCGGCTCACGAAGGGGCGGCTCCCGGGCGAGCTGGAGCACTTCCTCGACGCGATCACGACGAACGAGACCCACTTCTTCCGCACGGGCGGGCACTTCGAGTGGTTCGGGGGCCCCTTTCTCGACGACCTGCTCGCGCGGGCCGCCGCGGGGCATCACGACCGCACGCTCCGCGTCTGGTCGGCCGCGTGCAGCTCGGGCGAGGAGGTCTATTCGCTCGCGATCTGCCTCGCGGAGGCGGCCGGACGACTCCCGGGCTGGCGACCGACCATCCTCGGCACCGACATCAGCGAGTCGATGCTGGCGGCGGCCCGGCGGGGCGTCTACCCCCGCCGCTCGCTGGAGCAGGTGTCCCCGGAACGGCTCGCCCGGCACTTCGCCTCGCAGCCGGACGATCTCTGGGAGGTGAAGGCCGCGGTGCGTCGTCCATGCGAATTCCGTCGCCACAACCTGCTCGAGCCGCTGTCGGCGCCCCGGCAGGACTGCATCTTCGTGCGGAACGTCATGATCTACTTCAATCGCGAGTCGAAGGTCGTGGCCGTTCGGCATCTCGTCGACGCCCTGGCACCGGGAGGCTATCTGGTGGTCGGCCCGGCCGACGGCATCCACGACGTGCTCGGCGACCTCACGAAACGCTCGACATTCCTGTACCAGAAGGCGTGATCGCCCGCGCCTCGCGTGCACCCACGGTGACCACCATGACCCTGCCCGGCTCCGAGACCGTCCGATGAGCGACTCCCAACCCCTCGACCTGTCTTCCGACGACATGGCGGACTACCTCCGCATGTACATCGACGAGACGGGTGAGCACCTCGACGCCCTCGTGGAGACGCTCCTCGCCCTCGAGGCCGACCCGGACGATGCCGCCGGACTCAACGAGGCGTTCCGTCTGATCCACTCGATCAAGGGGTCGTCGGCGTTGCTCGGCCTCGACCGGATCACCACGCTGACGCATCACCTCGAGAGCCACTTCGAACGGCTGCGGACGGGCAGGCGCGTTCTCGATGGCGCCACGATGAACGTGGTGCTGCGATGCATCGACTTTCTGCGGACATGCAACGATCACCTCCGCCATGGCCGGCCGCTGGGCTCGGCCGGTGACCTCCTCGAGGAGGTGAAGGCCCTCGAGACGATGGCAGGCGCGTCCGCGGGCGGGGGACGCGACCCAAGCGTGCGGACGACGGCCGCAGCCACCGCGTCGTCCGCCCCCCCGGCCGCCTCACCCGACGCGACCGGCGACGAGGTCTTGAAGCCAGCCGCTCCGGTCTCCCTTCCCGACACGACCGCGACGCGTGAGGCGGAGGGCTCCGCGCGGCCGGCCTCCGCGGAGACCGCGGCGCCGCCCCCGCGACATTGGCGCGTGACCGTCGCCCTGCGCCCCGGGCTCCCGCTTGCGGAAATGAAGATCGAACTGATCCTCACCCGTCTGGCGGCGGAGGGCGATCTCGTCGATCTCGAGCCCCCGCGCGAGACACTCGCCGATCGTCCCGACCTCTCAGGATTCGAGGCGATCCTGCGAAGCGGAGCCGATCGAGCGGCCGTCGTCGCGGCGGCACGCGTCGAGGGCGTCGAGGGTATCGACGTGGAGGAGGTCGATGCGGACGCGCGGGCCTCCCGGCCGTCGTCGCCCGGCGCGCCGGATGCCATCGAGCGTGGGGCCGACGATGCCGCCCGCGATCCGGCCGGTCCGACACCGCGCATGGTGGCGGACCCGGCCTCCGCGGCCGGCGATGCCGACCCGGTCGCGAAGGGCGGTCCACCGCTGGCGGAAACCGTCCGCGTGGACGTCGAACGGCTCGACATCCTGCTCAACCTCGTGGGGGAGCTCGTCGTCAGCCGGGCACGGCTCACCCAGCTCGCCGGCGAGCTCGCACCCACCTTCAAGAAGTCCGGGCTGTCCGGCCGTCTGGCGGGCACCGTCGACGCCCTGCGCGACCTGCTGCGACAGACCGATGCGGAGCACGTCGCGCCGGGCGCGCGACCGGAGGGCGGCCACGGCGGGACCGTCGTGGGGATGCTCGCGGAGCAGCTCGGTCAGCTCGATCAGCAGGTCCGGCTCTGGGAGGAGAGTCGTCTGGCCTTCGACGAACTCGCCGTGGCGATCGATCAGCTGACGCGGGTCTCGAACAGCCTCCAGCGGGGCGTCCTCAACACGCGCATGGTCCCGGTCGGACCCCTCTTCAACCGGTTCAAGCGATCCGTCCGGGACATCGCCCGGGAGCTCGACAAGCGGGTCCGGCTGGAGCTGTCGGGCGAGAAGACGGAGCTCGACAAGCGGATGATCGACGAGATCGGCGATCCGCTCAATCACCTCGTCCGCAACTGCATCGACCACGGGATCGAGCCGGCCGACGTGCGGCTCGGTCATGGCAAGCCGGAGGTGGCCACCGTGCGGCTGGCCGCGTCGCATCGTGGCAACAACGTCTTCATCACGGTGGAGGACGACGGTGGCGGCATCGACACCGGCCGGGTGCGGCAGATCGCCGTCCAGCGTGGCATCGTCGCCGCCGACGTGGCGGAGGCGCTCGGCGAGCGCGAACTCGTCGAGCTCATCTTCCAGCCCGGGTTCAGCACCGCGGCCCGGGTGTCCGACATCTCGGGTCGGGGTGTCGGCATGGACATCGTCCGCACACGGATCGCGGCGCTCAACGGGACGATCGAGGTCGAGACGGAGGCCGGCCGCGGCACCCGCTTCACGATCCGCCTGCCGTTGACGCTCACCATCACGCGGTGCATGCTCTTCGGCCTGCCCCAGGGCGTGCTCGCGATCCCGATCGAGAACGTCCGGGAGATCACGTCGGTCGCGAGGCATCCGCGCATGACGGTCGAGGGACGGGAGGTCTGCGACGTGCGTGGCGAGTTCCTCCCGGTCGTGGGCATCGACGAGATCTTCTCGTGGCCCGCCGGCGAACGGTCGCCGACGCGGGACGACCTGCCCAACATCGCCATCCTCCACGCCAACAATCGCGTGCTCGGGCTGCGCGTCGACACGCTGCTCGGCGGGCAGGACATCGTCGTCAAGCCGCTCGACGAGAACTTCGTGCACGTCCGCGGCCTCGGAGGCGCAAGCGTGCTCGGGGACGGCACCGTCTGCATGCTGCTGGACGTGGCGGCGTGCCTCGACCTCGTCCGCCGCGGACAGGACTCCCTGTCGGCCACCGTTCACGCCCCCTGAACCGCCCCCGGAACCGCGCATGTCCGACGGATCGATCACCCGACAGACCCACCTCTTCGTGCGCGCCGCCGACGACGCCTCCCGGGCGCTGTCGCGCTGGCTCGGCCGGCCAACCCGCATCTCGGTCCGACGACTCGAGGCGCTGCCGCTCGAACGAGCCGTCGGCGTGCTCGGCGAGGGTGAGGGCCCGCTCGTGGCCTGCGCGATGCGCATCTCGGGCGCGGTCGACGGGATCCTCGTGCTCGCCTGCGACGATCCCAGCGGCCTCGCGCTGGCCGACATGCTCCTCGGCCGCGCCGCGGGCACGTCCACCGAGTGGGGCGAACTCGAGACGTCGGCCGCGGTGGAGACGGCGAACATCATCGGCTGCGCCTACCTCAACGCGATGACGCCCTCGGAGGACCCGCAGGGCACGGCGGCCGGGGGCGGCGCGGTGCTGCCGACGCCGCCGTGGTTCGTCCGCGACTTCGCGGCGGCCGTGATGGAGGGCGTCATGCTTTCCCAGGCGTCGGACGCGGCGACGATCTTCCTGACCCACACCGACTTCGTGATCGAGGACTCGCCGGTGACCTGCTCGCTCCTCTTCGTCCCCGGGGCCGGCATCCGGACCGACGCGTGACGCACCCCCCCGCGCCCTCCCGCAGAAACGCCGACGTGGCACCGACGCCCCCCGCGATCCGCCCGACCGCCTTTCACACGAACGCCATCGGCATCGGCGAGATCGGTGTGGCGCGCAGTGAGGGCGTCCTCCGCACGTTCGTCGGCTCCTGCATCGGACTGGCGATCTTCGACCAGCGTCAGCGCGTGGCGGGCCTGGCCCACATCATGCTGCC